>CALGXT010000026.1 GCA_937935255.1 uncultured bacterium
CGGACGCGCAACGGCGTCGCACCATCGCGCGGGTGATCTCGATCGCGCGGGGGCCGCGGGCGGCGTGGTCGGGCGCTTCGTACATGACATCGAGCATGATCTGCTCGAGCAGCGCGCGCAAACCGCGGGCGCCGGCGCCGCGGGCCACGGCCTCGCGCGCGAGCTCGCGCAGGGCCGCGGGCTGAAAGCGCAACTCCACACCCTCCATCGCAAGCAGTTTTTGATATTGGCGAACCATGGCGTTGCGCGGCTCGGTGAGAATTCGAACCAAGTCGTCCTCCGCCAGATCCTCCAGCGTCGCGATGACCGGCAGGCGGCCGATGAATTCGGGGATCATGCCGAACTTGCGCAGGTCTTCCGGCTCCACCGGGAGGCCCTGCAGCCCCGGCCGGCGCGCGGTCTCAGGGATTTCCGCGTGGAACCCGGCGACGCCTTTGCCGAGGCGGCGGCGGACGATATCCTCCAGCCCGACGAACGCGCCGCCGCAGATGAAGAGGATGTTGCGCGTATTGATCTTGATGTATTCCTGCTGCGGGTGTTTCCGCCCGCCGTGCGGCGGGACGTTGGCGATCGTCCCCTCGAGAATCTTCAGCAGCGCCTGCTGCACGCCCTCGCCGGAGACGTCGCGCGTGATCGAGACGTTCTCCATCTTGCGGGCGCATTTGTCTATTTCGTCAATATAAACGATGCCGGTCTCGGCGCGCGCGACGTCGCCGTCGGCCGCCTGGATCAGGCGGAGCAGCACATTCTCGACGTCCTCGCCGACATAGCCGGCTTCGGTGAGCGTGGTGGCGTCGGAGATGCTGAACGGCACATGGAGACAGCGGGCGAGCGATTGGGCCAGCAGCGTCTTGCCGGTGCCCGTGGGCCCGATCAGCAGCACGTTGCTTTTTTCGATCTCGACGCCGTCCTCCGCCGGCCCGCCGCCGGATTTCAGACGTTTGTAGTGGTTATGGACGGCGACGGAGAGCACCTTTTTCGCGTGCTCCTGTCCGACCACATATTGATCGAGGAAGGCCTTGATTTCGCTGGGGCGCGGAACTTTCAATCCCGCGACGAACGGCGCGGCCCGTTGTACGCCCGCCTCGCGCGCGAGCAGTTCCCGGCACGCCTCCACGCACTCGTTGCAGATTCGCGCGCGCGGCCCGGCGATGAGCCGGCCGACGGCGTTTTCAGGGCGGCCGCAGAACGAGCACTGCGGGATCGTTTCGCGGGAGCTCACGGTCACGCGCCCTTCCCCGCCGGGGAGGACCGCGGCGCCACCACTTCGTCCACCAGTCCGTATTTCATCGCCTCCTCGGCCGACATGAAGAAATCGCGGTCCGTGTCGCGCGCGATCTCCTCGAGGGTCTTGCCGGTGTGGGCGGCGAGGATTTCATTGAGCCGGTCGCGCAGCCGCAGGATTTCCTTGGCCTGGATGCTGATGTCGGCGGCCTGGCCCTCGACCCCGCCCCAGGGCTGGTGGATCATGATGCGCGCGTTGGGCAACGCGAACCGTTTGCCGCGGGCGCCGGCGGCGAGGAGCACGGCGGCCATGCTGGCGGCCTGTCCGACGCAATAGGTGTGGACGGGGCATTTGAGGAATTGCATCGTGTCGTACATCGCCAGTCCCGCCGTGACCGAGCCGCCCGGGGAATTGATGTAGAGGTTGACCGGCTTCTCGGCGTCCTCGCTTTGCAGGAAGAGGAGCTGCGCGATGATCAGGTTGCTGACCTCGTCGGAGATCGCCGTGCCGACGAAAATGATCCGATCCTTGAGCAGCCGGGAATAAATGTCGTAGGCGCGCTCGCCGCGCCCGGTCTGCTCGATCACCATCGGGATGAGAATCTGCCCGCGGACGTTTTCGCTCATGATTCCACCTTCGCGTTGGCCAAAAGAAAATCGGTCGCCTTCATTTGCAACAGATAGCGCTCGATTTCCACGAGGCCGCCATTATCCTCCAGCCGCTTCCGCAGCGCCGCGGGGTCCTCGCCCCGCGACGACGCCAGGTACTCGACTTCCCGGTCCACTTCGCTCTCGGCGACTTGAATCTTCTCGATCCGCGCGATCTTTTCCAGAATGAAGCGAAGCCGGAGTCGGTTCTCCGCCACGCGCCGCGCGGTCTCGAGCACCGAGTCTTTCTGCTCCTTGACCTGTTCCTCGGTCATACCCTGCCGAATCAGCGAGGCGACCACCTCGTGAATCTCGCGCTGCACGGCGTGGCGCAGCTCCTCCTCCGGCAGATCCATCGGCGCCGATCGCACCAGGAACTCCGCCAGCTCATTGAGCAATCGCCGATGTTCGTCGGCCTCGCGCGCGCGTGAGAGGCGTCGGCGCACCCGGTTCCGCAATTCCTCCACGGTAGTCGCGCCCATCTCTTTTAAAAACGCCTCATTCAATTCCGCCGGACGCCGGCGCCGCAGGGCGCGCACTTTGGCCGTGTAGCGGGCGGAACGACCGCGCACGGCGGCCACGGCGTAATCGTTCGGAAACTCGACCTGCACGATGCGCTCCTCGCCGACGCGCGCGCCGATGAACGGCTCGACAAAACCGGGCAGCACCGAGAAACGACCGAGATGCGTCCAGAAATTCTCCGCCTTGCCGATGCCCTTCGCCTCCGGAACGACTTCCTCCAGCGGACGTCCGTCCACCGTCGCCTCGAAGTCCACGGCCATGAGGTCTTCCGCCTCGGCCGGGCCCTCCGAAATGTCCTCATAGGTCGCGCGCGCCATGCGCAGTTCCTCGACCGCCGCGTCCACATCGGCTTCGGCGACCTCGACGGACTGGCGCTTGAGCGGAATGCCTTTGTAAGTCGGCAGATCGAATTCGGGCGCGACCTCGACGGTGAACGCGACATTCCAGGGCGCGTCGGGGCGGTCAAGATCATCGGGGCGGATATCCAATATGTTGATCGGCTCGATCTTGGTCTCCTGAAGCGCCTTGCGGTACGCACGGGTGACAAGGCTTTCGGCCGTTTCTTTTTTCAAGGCGTCGGAGAATTTGCGCTCGACCAGCGCGGCAGGCGCGCGGCCGGGGCGGAACCCGTCCAACCGAGCTTTTCGGGCATATTCGCCCAACCAATGCTGGTACTCTTCCCGCACGCCCTCGCCAGGCACGGCGACCTTCAACACTTTGCGGCAGGGGCCGCTGTCTTCGACGACGATATTCATTCGGCTCCAATGAATGGGCGGCCCTCGCGGCGGAATCGTTCCAGCGCTCGCGGCGGGCCGCAAAAAACACGCGCACCATAGGCGGATCGTCGGCGCGCGTCAAGGCGGCGCGCGCCGATCGCGCGCCCCGACCGCGCGTTCCGGCGGATCGAACGGATGCGCCCGACCCGCCGGCGGCGAAGCCCTGAAGGCGTCGCGCGCCGCGTCGCGGGGGCCGCGAGCCGATTGCGCTGTGGATTGTTTTGAGGGGTGAGACGAGGGGTCGGAATGCGGGAAGGAGCAAAAATCTTCAGAATGCGCCTGAAAAACCTCGGTTTTCGCCTTCCCAACCGTCGCTTCAGCCGCCGAACAACGCCCTCGGGATAGACCTCCTCCCTCCTCGGCCGTTTTTCTCCGAGTTTCGGACTGCGCTTACCGGCTCAGAGCTTGCGTGACCGGCGATAATCGCGTCTGTCCCAGCCGTTTCCCGGAACTTTGCCCGCCTCCCTGCGCCAGTAACGTCGCCAGACCGATGTGCACCAGCATCACCAAGCCCACGCGCGCATGAAACGCCGCCCCG
>CALGXT010000027.1 GCA_937935255.1 uncultured bacterium
ATACCGTTTCCAACAGCCCCGGCCCCAGTTCGCGATGAACGGCGATCGCCGCTTCGATGATCATCGTCCCGATCTCGTTTTCCGTCATCCTCTGCGCCTCCGCGCCTCTGCGCGAGTCCTTTTATCTTCCGGTTCCAACGACTCGGTTCACGGGCGGCGCGCTTCGCGCCGTACCGTGTGACCGCTTTTTCGACTCATTTTCTTGTTTTCATTCTTCGGCCGGACATTCCGAGGAGTATCAACCGCGGATTTCGCGGATGGGCACGAATGGGGAGGTCTTCGTTCCGTCTTCGATTCGTGTCCATCATCGCTCCTCGTCTAACGTGATTCACCTACTTCTTCACCACATACTCAAAGGTCAGCGTGACACGAGAACCGACGTGAGAGGCCAGCGGCGACTCCGCCATGGACGATGCTTCGCCGTGGCCCGCTCTACCGCCAAACCCGTAATCCCTCGAACGATAACCGTAGGAGGTCTCGCCATGGAATTGAACGGCCAGCACTTTGCCGATTCTCCAGCCAAGCTCCTCAGCGGTCAGCGCCGCCTTCCGCATGGCATCGGCTATCGCGAGCTTCCTAGCCTCGTCTTCCAAATCCGTCATCTTTGATGAAATCATTGACACTGAGACGATCTCGTCGATACCGAGTTCCACCAACCTTGAGAGAAGATTCTCCAAATTGTCAACCTTCTTTGTTCGCAGGGCGTATGTCGATTTGGCCCTGTAGAAGAACTGCTTCTTGTACGAGTCAATATTACGCTGTTCCTTTTTGATTTCGGAGGATAACAAGCTGACAATCTCCTCTGCGAATCCATCTCGTTTCAGGAATGCGTTGACTTGCGACGCCACTGATTCAACGGCACGTCGGGCGGCTTGGGCGTCCGTGTCCTCGAATGAAACGGCGAACACAATATCGACCATGTCGGCTACATAGAACTTCTTGCCGTACCCGTCACACGTAAACGATAGAAGATTCTGCGTTTGTGTTCTCAACGAGTAGCCGTCTTCATCCTGAGATAGAGCCTCACAGGAGAATAGAATGACGGGCAACAATAGCGTGCGCAGTGCTCTTTTCATATCTTTTCCTTTCATGTCGAACGTCGCCCTTGAGCGGCGCCGCGAAGCGGCGTAAGCTCGGAGGGCTGATTCGGACCCTGTTTCTGTTCGTTGAGTTGCAACCACTAATTCGCACTAATTCGCACTAACACTTCCCATTAGTGCCCATTAGTGAAAATTAGTGGTTTGGTTTCCCTTTTGACCGCGATTTCGCCGATGGACACTGAACGGATGCGCTTCATTCCCTCATCATTTCGTGTATTTCGTTCTTTTCGTAGTTTGTTCCATCCGCATCCCGCGGTTTATTTTCTTTTTCTGCGAACATATTTTCGGTTAACCTTTCCCTTTTCCGGCGGGGAACGGCCCGCCGGACTCCAACATCGTCAAAAACTGATGGCTTGAACAGATTTGTGAAGGGTTATGTTTGTAATAAGTATCTTGGACGCGGTTATACGAAGGTTTTCCTAATACGGCAATATTTTCGCAAGAGAAGGCATTTCCGAGCGTTTTGTGTTTTCGTTTGGCCGTTATTCGAAAATTATACGAACATTTGTATAATCTCGCAATGAAAATTGGGGCGTTGTCAGATAACGAGTCACAGAAACGGAAGGACTTGCCCTGCGCGATGAAGAGACCAAATCTTTGCCGGCAGCCTTCGGTGAGTACCTGCTCCGGAGCCGAATCGCGGACGAAAAGCACGCCCGTTTCTACGTCGGTTGGGTCCGCCGGTTCCTGGGCCGTCCCGCCGTCGTGAATAACGCAACGCCCGATGAGGCGCTGACGGGTTTCCTCGGCGCGCTGGGCCGCGACAGCCGGGAGGGTTGGCGGGGCGAGAAGGATCGGGAGGTTGTCGCCGCTTGGCTGGGGTGGCGCCCGGAGAGAGGGAACTTCGCCCCCGCGTCGAAGGTCGTCCTCTCGCCCCGCCGTCCGCTCGATGCCTTGTGATCTCACCCGCATCCCCACGGCCTCCCGCCCCGATGGCGCAACTATAGACGGCGGAAGGTTGCGGACAAGCGGAAATTTGCGATCGGTTAAAGCGTCGAAAAAGGGCGAAGGTCCGTGCGATGCGGTCCGCCGGATGAGGCGTCCGCCGCGCCTTACCGTTTGCCACAGGCGGGGCCGTTGGGCACGCCGCTCCGACCTCGGACTTCGGACCTCGACCTTCGAGCGTTCAACCGTCAAGTTATCCTCCATTTTTTCGATGCCCGAAGGCCGAAGGCGGGGCCGCGCGGCGCGCTCTGTCCTTTCGCCATCCTCTCGCATTTCGTCCGCGGCTCCAGCCGTAGCGGTTTCGCCCACCGTGGCGAATCGAAAAAAGGGCGTTGACATTCCCGTCTCTCTGTGGCGTCATCGTTATGGGCGGACGGTTTACGCCTAAGACCCAATATCGGTTCAAGGTCTTCGTTCCGAAGCGTCAGGTCTTGGTAACCAACCCAGATATGCGGTATTCCGCAGCGCTCTGACCTTATTAGCGAAGCCGTCCGCCTTTTCCTTTTCAGCGCTTCCGCCTTCTGCCATTGTTTTCGAGCGAACGATCGGCGCGCGCGGAGCGCGCGCCCTTGCGCCATGCGTATTTCCGAACAGTTGCAAGCCAAACTCGACGCGCTGCCGGACAAGCCGGGCGTCTATCTGATGCGCGATCGGTCCGGCCGCGTCATTTACGTCGGCAAGGCCGCCTCGCTGCGGCAGCGGGTGCGGTCGTACTTTCGGCAAAGCACGCGGCGCAGCGCCGATCCCAAACTGCGCGGACTGATTCGATCCATCCACGATCTCGAAACCGTCGAGCTGCGCAGCGAAGCCGAAGCGATCCTCGTCGAGGGCCGGCTCATCAAGGATTACCGTCCGCGTTTCAATGTCGAGTTCAAGGACGACAAGCGGTTCCTGCTGCTGCGCGTCCGCCGCGGCGATCCTGTGCCGCGCTTCGACGCGGTTCGGATTCAAAAGGACGACGGCGCGGATTATTTCGGCCCCTACGCCTCGAGCGCCGCCGCGCGCGCGGCGCTGAATTTCGTGGATTTGCGGTTCGGCCTGCGGCGCTGCGCGCCCCCGCGCCCCGGACCGGAGGACCATCGCCACTGCCACAATGATATTTTGCGATACTGCACGGCGCCGTGCATCGGCAAGATTTCCGCGGAGGACTACCGGGCGCGCGTTGAGGAAGCGTGCGCCTTTTTGCGCGGCGAGCGGCCCGCCTTGCTGGAGGAACTGCGCGAGGCCATGCGGCGTGAGGCCGCCGCGTTGAACTTCGAGAAGGCCGCCGCGCTGCGCGACACGCTGCGGCTGCTGAACGCCGCCGTCAAACAACGCGTGCGCTCGACGCTGACGCTAGGCTTGAAAACGGAGGAGGCGCGCGCGGGCGTCGCGGCGCTGCGCGACGCGCTCGGTCTGGCCGCGCCGCCGCGCATCATCGAAGCCTATGACATCTCCAACATTTCCGGCACGCTCGCGGTGGGCAGCCTCGTCTGCGCCGTGGAGGGAATGCCCGATCGCAAACGCTATCGTCTCTTTCGCATTCGCACGGTGGCGGGCTCGGACGATCCGGCGATGATGGCCGAAATGCTGCGACGCCGGTTCGCGCGCGCGGGGCAGACCGGGTGGCATCCGCCGGATTTGGTGTTGGTGGACGGCGGCCTTACGCAACTGCGCGCGGCGCGGGCGGCGCTGCGCGAGACCGGCTTCGGTGAAACGCCCTCCATCGGCCTCGCGAAGCGTTTTGAGGAAGTCTATGCCGGACCCGAGGGCGGCGAGACGCTCCTGCGTCTGCCGGAAAACTCGCCCGCGCTCAAGGTTCTGCAGCGCATCCGCGACGAGGCGCACCGCTTTGCGCTGACCTATCACCGCAAGCTCCGCGCCCGCCGCATCCGCGAATCGGCGCTGGACGAGGCGCCGGGCGTCGGCGAGGAGCGAAAACGCCGGTTGCTGGAGCATTTCGGCTCGTTCCTCCGTTTGCGCCGGGCCACCGTGGAGGAGATCGCCGCCGCCCCCGGCATCGGACCCGTGTTGGGAGCGCAAATCCACGCCGCGTTGCACGGCAACCGAGTGGATTGAGATTGCCTGATACTCCGTCCGACCGGGCATTTCGCGCCCACCCGCGCCCGTTCAGGCTTCGTCCGGCCGAGGCCGGCCCGACCCGCCGTTTCTCGGTCCGCCGATTTAGGGACAGGCAATTTTGGGGGCCGCCTTGGGGACAGGCAATTTCCGACAGGCCATTTGCGGGTTCGGCGGCGCCGGGGGAGACGCTTCTCGCATTCGCTATAGAAACGGCGTCCGGCGCGGTTCAAGGAACTCGCGCGCGCGAGGGGACGTCAAAATTTACGGCCGTTCCGAGAGCGGTTTCTCGAACGGCGGCCGATCATCGCGAGTTGTGCGGAATCCGTCCGCCCACAGGCTTTCGATTGAAATCGGGGCAGGCTCTCTCTCCGAAGCCAGTGCGCCAATGTGCCAAGGCCAGCGATCAATATGAGACATTATGGCGCAAGCTCAGACTACAAATTCTTTTTCGCGGGGGTGCTGAATTTGAATTGATTTTTCATATCTATCACGAATTCAAATACATGCGTTGTATGTTAGTTCGAATAACCCTAATTGCCCGCAATGATTGGCACTGAAAGTGCTGTAATGTATGGCGCGGATACAAGTTCTCATTTCGCCGGGGCGACCCGGAATCGAGGGGGAAAGGCGCGATGTCGAAAGTTTTAGGCATAGATTTGGGGACGACGAACTCCTGTATGGCGGTTATGGAGGGCGGCGAGCCGGTGGTGATTCCGAACGCCGAGGGCGGGCGGACGACGCCGTCGGTAGTCGCGTTCACAAAGAACGGCGAGCGGCTGGTTGGCCAGGCCGCGAAGCGGCAGGCGGTGACCAACCCCAAGAACACGATCTTCTCCATCAAGCGGTTCATGGGGCGCAAATACGACGAAGTGACCCAGGAAATCAAGCTGGTGCCTTACGAGGTGGTGCGCGCGCCCAACGGCGACGCCCATGTGAAGGTCGGCGACAAGGTTTACTCGCCGCCGGAAATCTCCGCGATGATTCTCCAGAAGATGCGCGCGGACGCCGAGGCGTTTTTGGGCGAGAAGATCACGCAGGCCGTCATCACGGTGCCGGCCTACTTTAACGACAGTCAGCGGCAGGCGACGAAGGACGCCGGGCGGATCGCCGGTCTCGAAGTGCTGCGCATCATCAACGAGCCGACGGCGGCTTCGCTGGCGTACGGTCTGGACAAGAAGAAAGATGAAACCATCGCCGTCTACGATCTCGGCGGCGGCACATTCGACATTTCCATTCTCGATATCGGCGAGGGCGTCTTCGAGGTCAAATCCACCAACGGCGACACGCATCTCGGCGGCGACGACTTCGATCAGCGCGTGATCCAGTGGCTGGTGGAGACATTCAAGCGGGAGCAGGGAATTGACCTGACCAAAGATCCGATGGCGCTGCAGCGGTTGAAAGAAGCCGCCGAGAAGGCCAAATGCGAGCTCTCCAGCTCTCAGCAGACCGAGATCAACCTGCCGTTCATCACGGCGGACGCGAGCGGGCCCAAGCACCTGAACGTCACGCTGACGCGCGCGAAACTGGAGCAACTGGTCGGCGACCTCATCGAGCGTTCGATCGGGCCGGTGCGCAATTGCGTGCGGGACTCCGGGCTGGATTTCGGGCGCATCCAGGAAGTGGTGCTGGTCGGCGGCCAGACCCGCATGCCGAAGGTGCAGGAGGCCGTCCGGGAACTGTTCGGCAAGGAACCGCACAAAGGCGTGAATCCCGATGAGGTGGTCGCGGTCGGCGCCGCGATTCAGGGCGGCGTGCTGAAGGGCGAGGTGAAAGACGTCCTGCTGCTCGACGTGACCCCGCTGACGCTCGGCATCGAGACCCTCGGCGGGGTGTTCACCCCGCTCATCGAGCGCAATACGACCATCCCGACCAAAAAGAGCGAGATTTTCAGCACGGCGGCCGACGGGCAGAGCATGGTGGAAATCCACGTGCTGCAGGGCGAGCGCAAGATGGCGGCCGACAACAAGACCATCGGGAAGTTCCATCTGGACGGCATCCCGCCGGCGCCGCGCGGCGTGCCGCAGATCGAAGTCACGTTCGATATTGACGCCAACGGCATCCTGCACGTGAGCGCGAAGGATCTCGGCACCGGCAAGGAGCAGAAGATCACGATCACGGCGTCCAGCGGCCTCGACAAGTCCGATGTCGAGCGCATGGTGAAGGAGGCCCAGCGGTACGAGGCGGAGGACGCCCGGAAACGCGAGGCGGTCGAGACGAAGAACAAGGCGGACAACCTCGCCTACCAGGCTGAGAAACTTTTGAAGGAGCAGGGCGACAAGATTTCGTCCGAACACAAAGCCAAGGTCGAATCGGCGATCGCCGCCGTTCGCGACGCGATCAAGGGCGACGACTCGGCGCGCATAAAGTCGGCCTCCGACGCGCTGAACGATGCGCTCCAAGCGATGTCGGCCGATCTCTATGCGAAGGCGCGATCGGCGGGCGCCGGCGCCGGCGGCGCGGGTCCGGGCGCCGGCGCGCCGGGCGCGGGGGGGGCCGAGGCCGGCGCGGAGGCCGGCGGCGCCCAGACGGCCACGGACAACGTCATTGACGCCGATTACAAGATGATGGACGACGACAAGCGCTGACCGATTTCGAACGAAGCGTTGCGCGCGCCGCGCCGGGTGGCGAGGACGCGCGCGACACAGCAACAGCAAGCAAACCGAAAGGAGCACTGCATGGCGACAAAAATCCAACCCCTCGGCGATCGGGTTCTGGTGGAACCGCTCAAAGAGGATGAAGTCAAAAAGGGCGGCATTATCATCCCCGACACCGCGAAAGAGAAGCCCACGACGGGTATCGTCATCGCGATCGGAACCGGAAAGCTCGACGATGAGGGCAAGAAGATTCCCTTCAATGTGAAGAAGGGCGACAAGGTCCTGATGCCGAAATATGGGGGGACCGAAGTCAAGCTGAACGACAAAGAGTACCAACTCATCCGCGAAGAGGACATCCTCGGCATCGTCGAGGACTGACCTCCCGCGCGATCGGCATTTCGACGAAAATCCAAACAAAGGAAAAGACACTATGGCAGCGAAACAATTGAAATACGATGCGGACGCCCGCCAGGCCATTCTGAGCGGGGTCGAACAGTTGAGCCGGGCCGTCAAGGTCACGCTGGGGCCCCGCGGCCGCAACGTGATTCTCGACAAGAAATTCGGCTCCCCGACCGTCACCAAAGACGGCGTCACGGTGGCCAAGGAGATCGAACTGAAGGATCCCTTCGAGAACATGGGCGCCCAGATGGTGCGCGAAGTCGCCAGCAAGACGAGCGATACCGCCGGCGACGGCACCACGACCGCCACCCTGCTGGCCGAGGCGATCTACCGCGAAGGCCTCAAGAACGTGACCGCCGGCGCGAATCCGATGATCCTCAAGCGCGGCATTGACCGCGGCGTCGAGGTCGTCGTGGAAGAGCTCAAGAAGATGAGCAAGAAGGTCAAGGATTCGACCGAGGTCGCGCAGGTCGCCACGATCTCCGCGAACGGCGACACCACGATCGGCAAGATCATCGCCGACGCGATGGACAAGGTCGGCAAGGACGGCACGATCACGGTCGAGGAAGCCAAGAGCATCGAGACCACGCTCGACGTGGTCGAAGGCATGCAGTTCGACAAGGGCTACCTCTCCCCGTACTTTGTGACGAACGCCGAGACGATGGAGGCGGTGCTCGAGGACGCCTACGTGCTCGTGTACGAGAAGAAGATCTCCAGCCTGCAGGACCTGCTCCCGCTGCTGCAGAACGTGGCGAAAGCCGGCAAGCAGTTGCTGGTGATCGCCGAGGACGTCGAAGGCGAGGCTCTGGCCACGCTCGTCGTCAACAAGATCCGCGGCACGCTGCAAGCCTGCGCGGTGAAGGCGCCCGGCTTCGGCGATCGCCGCAAGGCCATGTGCGAGGATATTGCGATTCTGACCGGCGGCCGTTTCATCTCCGAAGACCTCGGCATCAAGCTCGAGAACGTGCAGATCAGCGACCTGGGCCGCGCGAAACGCATCACGGTGGATAAGGAGAACACCACGATCGTCGAGGGCGCCGGCAAGACCTCGGAGATCAAGGCGCGCATCGAACAGATTCGCCGCCAGATTGACGAGACGACCTCCGACTACGACCGCGAGAAACTGCAGGAGCGGCTGGCGAAACTCGCCGGCGGCGTCGCGGTGATCAACGTCGGCGCGGCGACCGAGTCCGAGATGAAGGAAAAGAAGGCCCGTGTCGAGGATGCGCTGCACGCCACGCGCGCGGCGGTCGAGGAAGGCATCGTGCCGGGCGGCGGCGTTGCGCTGCTGCGCTGCATGACCGCGCTCGACAACGTCAAAGCGGAAGGTGAAGAGGCCATCGGCATTCAGATCGTCCGCAAAGCGTGCGAGGCGCCCCTGCGCCAACTCGTGGACAACGCGGGTCTGGAAGGCGCGGTGATCGTCGAGGAAGTGAAGAAGGCCAAGGGTACGAACGGGTACGACGTGGCCACCAACACGTACACCGACATGTTCAAGGCCGGCATCATTGACCCGACGAAGGTCACGCGCTCCGCGCTGCAGAATGCGGCGTCCATCGCCTCGCTGCTGCTGACGACCGAATGCATGGTCACGGAGCTGCCGGAGAAGAAAGAAGCCCCCGCGCCCTCGGGCGGCGGGATGGATTACTGATCCGGCGCAATAACGGATTGACGAAAACGGGCGGGGCACGTAGAGTGCCCCGCTTGTTTTTTCGGCCGCGTCCGGACCGGGGCGCGGCGTCGGTTCGGAGGAACAAACATTGAATATTGCGTATTTGGAAGGCGCGAAGGCGCGCATCTCGAACGTGCCGGTGCTGATCAATCTGGTATCGCGGCGCGTCCGGCAATTGAACAGCGGGCAGCGTCCGCTGGTGAAGCCGGATTTCCCCAACATGGAACGTCTGGACATCGCCCTGAAGGAAATCGCCGAGGGCAAACTGACCGCGGAATTCGCGCCGGTGGAAGGCGCCCCCTCCGCCGCGGGCGAAGCCTTCAAGCGGTTGTTCAACGACTGACGCGCCGTCGCGCCGTCTTGCTCGCTTGCCTCCGCGTCAAGACGGGATAGGATGGGAGGCGAACATACCGGGATTCGCAACGGAAGGACGACCATGAACACGCTTCGCCGATGGGGATGCGCCGCTTTCACCGCGCTCGTTGCCGCCGCGCTGTTCTGCGCCTGCGCCCACACGCCGCCGGCGGAGGAAACGGCGGACACGGGCTATACCCCGATCCGTTCGGAACTCCTCTTCAGCGCGCGGTACTTCGACGAGGTCGAGACGCTCTCCGTGGTGTTGCGCTCCGGCGACGCCCTCGATTACGAGAAAGTTCCGCGCGCGCTATTCGATCAATTCCTCTCCGCCGAAGATAAGGACGCGTTTTATCGCGACCACCTGCAGGGCAAATTCGGGGAGAAGAAAGTCGAGTTTTGATCGACCGGCCGGTCAGACCGGCGCGTTCCCGGTTTTTTTTCCACCAACGCCCGCCCGATCGCTTCGGGCTGAATTCCCTCGCGGCGGGCGCGCGGCGCCATGCGCCGCAACAAGGCGGTCTGCAACCGTCGCAGACGCTCCTCGCGCCCGTCCGGGCTGAGCCGCCCCAGCGGGACCGCCCCCGCCGCCATGCGATCATGGCCGCCCCCCTTCCCATCCGGCCGCACGGCCTCCCGCACAATGCGCCCGCACCGGGAGTCGCGGCGGGCGCTGCGCACGGACAGCAGCAATTGATCCTGATAGAAGCCGGTCGTGAAACTCCAGGTCACCCGTTCGATGCGCAGCAGCAGGTCGGCGACTTCGGCGACCAGTTCCGGCGGGCGGGCGTCGGGGAGATGCGTCCAGGCCGCGTTTCCGTAAAGTCGCGCGCCGGCGATGGCCGCCTGCAACTGCGAAAAATGGCCGCGGGACAGCGGCGCATTGCGCACCTCGCCGATGATCCGCAGATTCGCCGCGGCAAGCAGCGCGGTGTAGGCGGCGCGATCCTCCGGCGTGAAGGGCCGGGTGAAATCGGCGGTTTCCGTTTCAATCGCATACGCGAGGGCGGCGGCCAGCCAGGGGGGCGGCTCGATGTCGGCCTCGCGCAAATAACCCGCGAGGATCGTCGCCGTCGCCCCTGCGCCGGGCCGCACATCTGTAAACCAGCCGGCGGGTGGCGTCTCCACGGGCGCCGGATGATGATCAATGACCCCGATGGGGCGGACAAAGGCGGGCGCGGTGACATGTCCGGAGCCCGGCCAAACATCGAGAAAGAGCGCCGGCAATTTTCGCGAGGGCAGTGGAAAGTCCTCGGTCAATCGCCAGCGATAATGAAAATGCCGCAGCAGCTCGCGGTTTTCCGCCCGCAGCACGGCGCCGGTGAAGAGGATATGGCTTCGGACGCGATAGGCGCGCTCCAGCAGCAAGTGCAACGCCGCCGCCGAAGCCAGCGCGTCCGGGTCCGGATAATCGTGCGGAATGATCAGCACCCGCCCGCGCGACGGCAGACACTCCTTCAGCGATCGCTCGGAGCGCAAATCGGCATGCCGGACACGGTTCATAAAAAACGGCCGCGGTGCGGCGGCCCGCGACCCATCATTCCGGCAAGAGTCCAAAAAATCAAGCGACGAAGGCGGCGTCGGGCCGGGGAGACTCGCGCTCCCGCGCCGAAAGATTTTGGCGGTCACCGCGCCGTCGGCGGAAAGACCGCCGGAACTCGAACAAAGGGCCTGAACAGTTGAATTAGGTGTGTCCGATCGGACACACCTAATTCAACCATCCGACCTTTCGCGCCGGAAGGACGCCGGGCGGCCCAGATTGGCGGCCGTCTTGCCTCTAACTTCGTCCCGGAAAAATTCGTAATTCTCTGTCCCTGTATTTTCCGGCGCGGCGGGCCGCCGTAAGCCTCGGCCCGGCGAAGCCGGGACAGGCGCGCCCTACCGCCCTCGGACCTCTCCGGCGACGGAGCGCCGGAGCTACAGCGCTCGGCAAACTTCTTATTCTCTGTCCCCATATGCTCCGGCGCGGCGGGCCGCCGCGCCCTACCGTTTCTCCGCGCCCTCCGCGCCTCCGCAGTGAAACCTTTCCGACCTTTGCGGCTCGAGCAAGCTCGAGCCCTACGGGTCTTTCGCGCCGACCTCCGACCTCTGACTTCCTCCGGCGACGGAGCGCCGGAGCTACAGCGCTCGGCAAACTTCTTATTCTCTGTCCCCATATGCTCCAGCGCGGCGGGCCGCCGCGCCCTCCGCGCCTCCGCAGTGAAACCTTTCCGACCTTTGCGGCTCGAGCAAGCTCGAGCCCTACGGGTCTTTCGCGCCGACCTCCGACCTCTGAC
>CALGXT010000028.1 GCA_937935255.1 uncultured bacterium
GGTCGTCATCAGGCGGCCGACGCTGTTTTCGGGATAACTGAGCAGGGTCAGCGTTTCCCGGCGCTGGGAATCGGGCAAGAGGGCCAGCAGCCGTTGCGTGACGCCGGCGGGCAGTTCCTCGAACAGGGCGGTGCGATCGTCCGGCGAAAGGCCGGCGAGCAGCGTGCGTATCTCGTCGCTCGCGAGGTTTTCGATGAGTTGATTTTGAAGGTCTGGCGCGAGCTGCGAGAAAACCTCGTCGGCCAAGGCGCGCGGCAGCAGGCGAAAAACGACGACCCGATCGCGGCGCGCGAGATCGCCCAGCAGCTCGGCGATTTCCGGCGCCGGCTGCGCCATGAGGAACTCGCGCAACTCGTTCCACTCGCCGGCCTCGATCATCTCGAGGATTTCAGGCTTCAATAAATGCGTCAGCAACATGAGGCGCCCTGGGGTCAGCGGCTCGTTGGGGCACTATAACCATTCAACGCGCACAGGGGAATCGGCATTCGTTCAAAAACGGCAGCTTTCTCCGCAACTTCGGGCCGCCGCGGAAGAAATTGATCTCTGTCCCTTCTCCCTTCCGCTGGGCGCTTGCACCGACCCCGCCGGCTTGGTCCCGGCGGTGAAGAAGATCGGCGATGGAGGTTGCGAACGAGATCGGGGAGGGGCGTTCTTGCCTGTAACTTCCTTCCAACCTATGCCGTATTACGTTGATAGAAAGAGGCTTATGAATTCGTGTTCGTAAACTCCGTGTTCTCTGTCCCTTATCCCGACCCCCGTCGCGTGTATCATTTCGATGTCCGATAGGACACGAATTTGTAACTGGCGCGCGCGCGGGCATGCCTTCGGCGCGTGTCTTGGGGACAGAGAACTTACGGCGAAGTGACGAACGGATAGAATCCTTGTTTGCGCAGGATCTGGGTCAGGGGGCAAGGATTTCGTGTATTACGTGCATTTCGGAGTTCTTTTTTTGAACTACGAAAAGCGCGAATTTCACGAAAACCGGGGGCTATTACGACCCAACCGCGCGACCGATACGTAATCCTGCCTGTAACTTCATCACAGCTTCTGCGGTATTGCGTTGATAGAAAAGGGGTTAAGAACTCGTGTCCGCAAACCGTGTATTCTCTGTCCCTAATACGCTTCCTACGCAAAGTGTATCACACTTCGCGAAGTGTGATACAGTCGTGCCGGCGCAAATCTCTGTCCTTTTCCGGCAAGTTACCTGAATAGTTTTTTTGCGGCTCCGCCGCGCGGCGCGCGCTGTCCCTTGGGGAGGGCGAGCCTCCGCCCAAGGGGACGGAGAATTGATCGCAAGCCGCCATCGTGGAGACCGCCTTGTGCCCCGCGCCGCGCGGGGCAAAGGCGGCAGGCGAGGATTGGGTGCGGCTCTCCGCTGTACAGAACTTCCGGCGGCCGCTATGCTTCGCGCGTTCGCATCGAGGGAGTCTTCCATGGCCTTTCGCATCGAGATCGGACTGAAACGGGGCGTCCCCGACCCGCGCGGCGCCGCCGCGGCCGCGCGCGCTCGCGGCTATCTCCGCCTCGACGTGCGCGCATGCGCGACGCGCGACATATACCTCGTGGACGCGGATCTGCCGGCGGACGTTCAGCGGCGGGTCCGCGACGCCTTCGCCGACGCTGTCGTCGCGCGCGCCGCCCTCGGCCGGCTCCCGCCGCCGGCCTTCGATTGGCTGATCGAGGTCGGCTTCAAACCCGGCGTCACCGACAATGTCGGCCACACAGCGCAAGCGGTGCTGTCCGACGCGCTGAATCTGCCCCCCGCCGCCCCGGCTCCCGGCGTCTTCACCGCCGTTCAATATTTCATCCGCGGTCGCGGGCTCGACCGCGCCGCCGCCGAACGGCTCGCCCGCGAGGCGTTGGCCAACACCCTGATTCAGACGATCCGCGTCTATTCTCCGGAAGAGTGGGCCGCCGCGCCGATCGCTCTCGATCCGCCGGTCATCCGCGCGCGGCCCAATCTCGTGGTGCGCTCATACGATCTCTCCGGCTCGGATGAGGAACTCCTGCGCATCAGCCGCGACGGTATTCTCTCGCTGTCGCTCGAGGAGATGCGCGCGATCCGCGACCACTTCCGCCGCCCGGACATCCGCGCCGCGCGCGCCGCGCTCGGTCTCGGCCCCGATCCGACCGATGTCGAACTCGAGTGCATCGCGCAGACTTGGTCGGAGCACTGCAAGCACAAGATTTTCGCCGCGCGCGTGCGTTACACCGATGAGCAGGGGCGCACCGAGATCATCGAATCGCTCTTCGACACCTATATCCGCGGCGCGACCGAAAAGATCGCCGCCGCCGGCTGCGGCTGGCTGGTGTCGGTGTTCAAGGACAATGCGGGCGTCATCCGCTTCAATGACCGGTGGAACCTGGCCTACAAGGTGGAGACCCACAACAGTCCCTCCGCGCTCGATCCCTATGGCGGGGCCATCACCGGGATCGTCGGCGTCAACCGCGACCCAATGGGCACCGGCATGGGCTGCGAGCTGCTTTGCAACGTGTGGGGCTACTGCCTCGGTTCGCCGTTCTACGAGGGCGACTTGCCGGCGGGATTGATGCACCCGCGCCGTATTCGCGACGGCGTGCATCAGGGCGTCATAGACGGCGGCAACCAAAGCGGCATCCCCTGGGCGCGCGGTTTCGAGCGCTTCGACGAACGCTACATCGGCAAACCGCTCGTTTATTGCGGCACGCTGGGCCGCCTGCCCGCGCTCGTCGGCGGGCGGCCGTCCGAACGCAAGGAAGTCCGGCCCGGCGATATCATCGTCATGTGCGGCGGGCGCATCGGAAAGGACGGCATCCACGGCGCGACCTTCTCCTCGGAGGAGCTGCGCGAGGAATCGCCCGCCCAGGCCGTCCAGATCGGCGACCCGATCACGCAGCGCATGATGTACGAGTTTCTGATCGAGGCCCGCGACCAGGGATGGTATCGCGCGCTCACCGATAACGGCGCCGGCGGGCTCAGTTCCTCGATCGGCGAGATGTGCCGTCTGAGCGGAGGAGCGGACCTCGATCTCGCAAAGGCCCCGTTGAAATACGAAGGGCTTCAGCCCTGGGAAATTCTCCTCTCCGAGGCCCAGGAGCGCATGTCCCTGGCCGTGCCGCCCGAATCGCTCGACGCCTTTCTCGCGCTGGCGCGCCGGCGCGGGGTCGAAGCCGCGGCGCTGGGAACGTTCACGGATAGCGGGCGCTTCATCGTGCGCCATGGCGACCGCGTTGTCGCGGCGCTCGATTTGGATTTTCTGCACGACGGCTGCCCGCGCATGGAAATCGCCGCGCGCTGGACGCCGCCGAACGTTCCGCCGCCGCGCGCGCCGCGCGCCGGCGATCGCACCGCCGCGTTGAAGCGATTGCTGGGCCGGCTCAATGTCTGTTCGAAAGAGTATAAATCCCGCCAATATGACGGCGAAGTCAAGGGCCTGAGCGTCGTCAAGCCGTTCGTCGGGACGCGATCCGATGTGCCGGCCGACGCCACGGTGATGCGCGTCGAGCACGGCGCGGACGACGGCGTCGTCCTCGCCGAGGGCATCAATCCCTTCTATTCTGATCTCGACACCGCCGCGATGATGGAATCGGTGGTGGACGAGGCGGTGCGGCGCGTCGTCGCCGCCGGCGGCGAATGGGGCACGATCGCGGGCCTTGATAACTTCTGCTGGCCGGACCCTGTACAATCCGAGAAGACGCCGGACGGCGAATACAAGATGGCGCAGCTCGTCCGGGCCAATCGCGCGCTGCACGATATTTGTGTTGCTTATGGCGTGCCCTGCATTTCCGGCAAAGACAGCATGAAGAACGATTCCGTGCGGGGCGGGCGGAAGATTTCCATCCCGCCCACGGTGCTGTTCTCCGCCATCGGGCGCATCGGCGATGTGCGGCGCTCGCTGACGATGCCGTTTCAGCGACCGGGCGACCTCATCGCCGTGGCGGGGATCACCCGCGACGAGCGGGGCGCGTCCGAATATCATCGCCTGCTGGCGGAAGCCCAGGGCGCGCCGGAACGGTTCGGCGGCGAGCCGCCGCGCGTCCGACCGGCGGAAGCCGTGCCGCTCTACCAAGCGATGGACGCGGCGATCCGCCGAGGCCTCCTGCGTTCCGCGCACACGCCGACGCTCGGCGGTCTGGCCGCAGCGCTGGCGCTCTGCGCGATCGGGGGGGATGTGGGCGCGGACGTGAATCTCGACGACGCGCCCCGCGAAGGCGCGATGGATGACGACGCGCTCTTATTTTCGGAATCGAACAGCCGATTCGTGCTGACCTTCGCGCCGGAAGCCGAGCGCGCCGTCGCGGAAGCTTTTGCCGGCGTCGCGTTCGCCGTCGTGGGCCGCGTGACGGAAACGCCTCAACTGCGGTTGCGCATTGGAGGTCGTTTGCGCGTGGACGCGGAGACGGACGGCCTTCGCCGAACGTTCCGGAGCGCGCTGTGGGGGATATGAAATGTTCTCGAACGTTTCGAGCGCGATCAGGACGGACTCCGCGCGGCAAAGTAAATCGCAATCGCCAATGTCGCGGCCAGCAAGATGAAGAGCAGCCCGGCGAATCCCCGACCGCGGCGAACGCGGGGGCTCGGGGTCTGACCCGGGAAATCGGGCCATCCTTCCCGCGGGCGGGGCAACGGGTTTTTTGTGTAGATATCGGCCATACGAACCGGTATTCACGGGCGGACGCCGACGGCGGCCTCAGCCGCCGCGGCGCCGCCCGCCAGATTCCTCGCATCCCGTATCCCTGGCGACGAATATACGATGTCGAACGCCACCAGTAAAATGCCCGGCGTGTTTTTTGTAAATTGGCTCTTGCCGGGAATTTAGCCTCAGAAAGATTCGTTGAAAGGCATCAGGTTTTTCCTGATTTTTCGGAACTTCTCCGCGCCGGAACCGAGCGGCCTCGGAGGGCGGCGATGCGGTTGCGATCGAATTCCAAGCGATTGAAGCGCATCATCCGGCAGGCAATTCCACCACGACGCGCGCGCCCCGGCCCGGCGGCGTCTCGATCGAGAACGCGGCCCCGATGCGCTCGGCGCGATAGCGCATGATCCGCAAACCCAGGCCCCGGCCATCGGCGGCCTGGGGATCGAACGCCATTCCGTCGTTTTCGATTTCCAGCCGCACTCCCCCCGCGGCGCCGCGGGTAAGCCGCAGGAGCACGCGGCGCGCCCGGGCGTGCTGCACGGCGTTCATAATCGCCTCGCGGGCGATATAGAAGAGGTGATTGTTGACGCCGCGATCGCCGAGCGCGGGATGCGCTTGCTCTTCGAAACGGCAATCCACATGAAAAGTTCCGGCGATCCGCTCGGCGAGATGGCGCAAGGCATCCCCGAGGCGCTGTTCCTGAGCGTCCAACGACTCGAGGCCGCGCATCAATTGCCGGATGCGCTGGAGACTCCGCTGCAGCGACTCGCGAACTTGCCCGGCGCGCCGTTCCCGGTCCGGATCGCCGCCCGTCCGCAGCGACTCGAACAAGAGCGAGGCCGCGACGATATCCTGAGCGATGCCGTCGTGCAGTTCCCGGCCCAGTTGCTCCCGTTCCCAAAGCGCGACCCGGGCGCTTTCCTCTTCCATTCGGCGCTGCCATGAAATGTCGCGCGCGATCACCTGGACTCCGATGTCGCCCCGCCAAGGTATCGCGCAAACGATGAACTCCGCCGGCGACGTTTGGCCTCCGCTGCCCAATAAATGACCCTCCATCTCGAACCGCCAGGAATCAAATCCGGCGGCGACATGGCTCTCGAACGCCCGAATCGCTTCGGAGGAAAAGACGTTCTTGGCGCGAAAGGCCGTCAATTGTTCCGGCGTCCAGCCGGTCTGGCGCGAAGCCGCCGCGTTGGCATACACGATTTTTCCATCCGTAAGGCAGATAAACACCGCCGCCCGAATGTTGTCCGCCAGCGCCCGAAAGCCGGCTTCCCGTTCCCGCAGGGATTGCTCAGCGCGCGCCCGCGCGATGCGCTCGGCCATCAGACACCCGATCGCCTCGAGGGCCTCGATCAGCTCTCGCGAGTACGATGGCAGGAAACGCGAGGCGACGACAAAACCGCCGAGCTGTTCCGCCTCGTGTTTCAGCGGAATATACACGCCCCCGCAAAAGCCTTCCCGCTGTAGCGCCGAATGAAGGGGCGCCGCTTCGCGCTGCCCGGGATCCAAGATCAAGAGTTTCTCCATCAACGCTGCGCGTCCCCTGTCGGAGTCGAAGGGAATTTTATCCGCGGCGCGGCGAAGCGCGGGCGATATCCCCCACGCATGCGCCATCCGAAAGGCCGGCGACGGACCCTCGGAATCCACGAAATAAAAAACGCCGGCATCCGCGCCGTTGAAGGGCCGCAGTCCCTCTTCCAGCAGCCGGCCCAACTGTTCGGGGGCGTCGGGCGCGATTTGTGCGGTGGCGATCTTAACTTGGAGTCGCGTCAACAGGTCCAGATGCGCGGCGGCTGTAACGTCCTCGGCGATGCCCCAGAAGCACCCCGGCTCGGCGGGAAGGCCCAACATGCGGAAGTGCCGCTGGAAAATATCCGAGTACGCGACGATCGGAACGGGACGGCCCTGCGCCGCCATCTCGTCCAACCGGCTCAGCGTTTGACCATCCAGCCGGCGGTCCGGCCAAAGCGCGCGCGCCCGCCGTCCTACCAGCGCCTCGCGCGGACGCTTCGCGGCCCGGGCGACCATCGGGTTCGCGTCCAGGATTTCGCAATCTTCCACCTCCCCCGCCGCATTGCGAATCACGCGTCCGAGCCAAATCAGCACGGGCGTGTTTTCGAACAGACGGCGGTATCGTTCCTCGCTCTTCCGAAGCTCGGCATTACGGCGGACCAGCAGCCGCCGCGAAAGCCCCAGGCCCAGGAGGGCCGCCGCCAGCGCCGGTACAAGAATCCAGAGAATGACGCGGCGGTATCGGGAAACCCGCGCTTCGTGAAGGACGTCATGGGGATCGTAAACGAAAGTACGGTAATCCGTGTTTTTTGCGACCCCGGGATGCAGCGCGCCCAAGGCGACCATTTCCTCCGCGATGGCCTTCCATCGGTCGGTGTTTTGACGCCCGATATCGTTGAGATCGGCGCCGACCAGGTCGCGGATAACGCTCGCCTCATACGCCAGCGCCTCGCGATCCGCCTCCGGGCCGCAAGCCGCCGCGACGATTTGCAACGCCTCCTCCGGATTCTGGAGCGCATGGCGCCAGCCTCGGAGGCTCGCTTCATAGAAAGCCGCGACGCGGCGGGGGCGTTGAAGCAGCTCGTTTTCATGGGTGAACAGGATATCCCCATACCAGACCACCCGGCTTTCATCGGGCGAGAACATGCGGAAAGGGATGCCTTCGCGTGTCAGGCGGCCGGGCTCGTCGGTCAAATACGCGTCATAGGCGTCCACCCGTCCTTCAATCAATTCGCGGAGGTCTCCGGTGTGAGGAATCGCTTCGATTTGCGAGAGGCTCAATCCGGCCTGGCGCAGGAGGCGTCGGACCGGCAGGTTGGGCCCGGACAGATCCATCATAACGCGCCGCCCTTTCAGTTCCTCCACGAAATGGATGCCCGACTCCTCCAACACGATCAATACGGAGGGCGAACGCTGGAAAATGGGGGCCAATGCCACGACCGGCGAGCCGTGGGCCCGATAGAGGAGCAAGTCAACGGACGCGACGCCGAACTGGGCCTCGCCCAGCAGCACGGGGCGGATCGGATCGGCGGCGGGTCCGGGGGCTCGAATGATCGCTTCGAGACCGACGTCCCGATAAAAGCCTTTCGCGGCGGCGACATAGTAGCCGGCGAATTGGAAACCGGGCAGCCACGGCAATTGAAGCGTGACGGTTTCGAGGGCCGTCCGATTCCGCTTTTCGCTCCGATTTGGCGTAGCCGCTACCGCCGTGAACGCGCAGACGCCGATGCCGGCCGCGACGAGCGCGGCGCGCATGCGCGGCGCGAAACGCAAGGCCTTTTGCCGGGCAAAATACGATTTCACCGCCCGCGATTCCTTTCCCCCTTTGCCGAAGGGTGCTCCCGGGACTGCGCGCCTGTCAATATGATTACGGGCGGCGCGGCGCCGGCGGCGTCCCGCTCGGTTTGGGCGGGGCCGATCGGCGCGCCGGCGCGTCGAGGAGTCGGCGTAATCGCGGAAAGACAAAAGGCCGTCCGGAAAAATTCGGACGGCCTTTTGAAGAAGGCCCCGGCAACGAGCTACTCTCCCGTGGCCTTTCGCCACAGTACCATCGCCGCGGAGAAGCTTAACGGCCGTGTTCGGAATGGGAACGGGTGTTTCCTTCTCGCCATGGTCACCGGGAAAATTGCACCGAACAGAGATTGGGGTTGCCGGGGCCGCCCCGAAGGGCGGCCCCGACGAAATTAATGGTCAAGCCTCACGGCCGATTAGTACCGGTCAGCTCACGCGTCGCCGCGTTTGCACATCCGGCCTATCAACCCGGTCGTCTTCCGGGGGCCTTTAGTCCCGCTTGCGCGGGAGGGAGATCTCATCTTGGAGGGGGCTTGGCGCTTAGATGCTTTCAGCGCTTATCCTTTCCGCACATAGGTACCCGGCAATGCCCCTGGCGGGACAACCGGAACGCCATAGGTGCGTCGTTCCCGGTCCTCTCGTACTAAGGAACGATCTCCTCAAATCTCCTGCGCCCACAGTGGATAAGGACCAAACTGTCTCACGACGTTTTGAACCCAGCTCGCGTACCGCTTTAATGGGCGAACAGCCCAACCCTTGGGACCTTCTCCAGCCCCAGGATGCGATGAGCCGACATCG
>CALGXT010000029.1 GCA_937935255.1 uncultured bacterium
CGATAGTCGGCGCCGAACTCCCGCGAGCCGCGTTTGAGGCGCTCCAGGTAGTCCGCGATTTCGCGCCGATAGGATTCGCCGATGATGGCCGGATCGGTGACCAGATGATCCGTCCCCTCGAGGTCGAAGAAACGGATCGGACGATCGAATGGAAATCGGATTTCGTCGCGGTCGAGCGCATGGAACAGCGCCAGATCGTGCCGGCGGAATCGCATGTGCTGGAACGAGGGGAGCAATCGCTCCGGGTCCTCGAAGAAATCCGAGACCACCACCACCATCGCCCGCGAACGGACGCGCTCGGCCACGCGGTGCAGCGTTTCGGTCAAGTCCACCTCGCCTTTCGGCGCGGCCTCGACGAGCAGGTCGAGCAGATTTCCCAGGTGCACCGGGGAGCGGCGCGCGGGAATTTCGAGCTCGCCGCCCGGCCGCGCCAGCGTAATGCCGACGGCGTCGCCCTGCTGAATCAGCAGGTAGGCGAGCGTCGCGGCCAGCCGCCGCGCGAAGTCGAATTTGCTTCCGGCGGGGCCGGTGTAGGCCATCGAACCGCTGCCGTCGAGCACGATCATGCAGCGCAGGTTCGTGTCGGCCTCGAACTCCTTCATGTAAAAGCGATCGGTGCGCGCGAGCACGCGCCAATCGAGCCGGCGGAGGTCGTCGCCGGGGACGTACTTGCGGTATTCGGCGAACTCGACGCTCGACCCGCGCGTGGCGCTGCGGTGTACGCCCGTCACCGTGCCGAGCATCGGATGGCGCGCGTAGACCGTCAGCCGCGACAGCCGGGCGATGGCGCGGGCGTCGAGGAGTTCCCGGTGGTCGTGCCGCGCCACGGATCAAGACTCCCGGAATTTTTTCAGCAGGTCGGCGATCACGCGGCGGCTGTTGACGCCTTCGGATTCGGCGTGGAAGTTGGTCAGGATGCGGTGCGTCAGCACCGGCTCGGCGACGGCCTCGACGTCTTCGGCCTGCGCGAGGTAGCTGCCGCGCAGCACGGCATGGGCTTTCGCGCCGAGCACGAGGTATTGCACCGCGCGCGGGCCCGCGCCCCACTGCACCCAGGACTTCACCCAGTCGGGCGCCGATTCGTCCGCCGGTCGCGAGCCGCGGACGATCCGGACCGCCAGTTCGTAGACGTGATCCGGCACCGGCACGCGGCGCACCACCTGTTGCAGCGAGAGAATCTCCGGGCCGCTCAGCACGGGCGAGAGTTTTGGGAACGCCCCGCCGGTCGTCTCGCGCGCGATGCGCAGCTCCTCCTCCGCCGTCGGATAGTCCACGTGAATCAGGAACATGAAACGGTCGAGTTGCGCCTCCGGCAGGGGATAGGTGCCTTCCTGCTCGATCGGGTTCTGCGTCGCCAGCACGAAGAACGGCAGATCGAGCGCGAAGACGTGCGCGCCGGCGTTGACGTGATATTCCTGCATGGCCTGGAGCAGCGCCGCCTGCGTCTTGGGCGGCGTGCGGTTGATTTCGTCGGCCAGGACGATGTTGGCGAAAATCGGCCCCTTCACGAACTCGAAGGAGCGGCGGCCGGGCTGGTCGCTCTCCTGCAGGATGTCCGTGCCCGTGATATCGGAAGGCATCAGGTCCGGCGTGAACTGGATGCGGCTGAACTTCAGGGAGAGCAGCTCGCTCAGGGTCGAAATCAAGAGCGTTTTCGCCAACCCCGGAACGCCCATCAACAACGCGTGGCCGCGCGCGAACAGACAGATCAGCAACTGGTCAATCACCCGCTCCTGGCCGATGATCACGCGCGCGAGCTCGGATTTCAATTTTCCGTGCGCGGCATGCAACCGTTCGATCGCGGCGACATCGGACTCCGCCGCGGGGGCGGGGGGATTTTTCAACACACTGTTCTCATCGGACATGTTTGCGTCTCCCGTGGGATGGAAAGCGGACTATGTTGGAACAATGATCGAACAGCAAGCGATTTTCGAAGGGCGCTATCCGAGACTCGTAACACGAACCGAATAATGGACAATTAACCGGAATCAGGGATGCACGAATCTTTCCAGGACGCTCGTCACCCCGCCATTTAGAAAAACGGGTTATCTTGCGGCGTTATTATTTGTTTTTCTGTTTCCGGCGAAAGAATCACAGCCTCGGGTCCGCCGGCGGCATCCCGCTCAATGGCCTCGAGCGCCTTCTGCTCCAATTCCTCCTCCGCGGTCGTCATCGCTTCGAGGCCCGGCGCGGCGGCGACGCGCGCTTCGAGCCGGGCGTGCATCTTCCGCGCCTCGGCCAGCCGCGCGCGCAAACGGCGCCGCGCCTGCCACGCCGCCCAACCCGTTGTCGGGCCGGCCGCCGCGCGCGCGCACTCGGCCAGGAAAACGTCATAGGCGGCGATGACCTCGCGGAATTCCGAGCCGCGACCGAACCGCAAACGGGCGATCGCGCCGGATATCCGGCGCGCCGCCGCGGCGGTCCACGCCTCCCCGGCGTGCCGCGCCAGATCATCCGGCGAGATCGTGGAAGGCAGGTCCAAAGCGAGATCGGCGGGCAGATCCGCGCGGGGCAGCGTCAGGCGCTCGCGCAACGCGCGCAGGTCCGCCGCCGTCGCCGGCGCGAAGACGCCCTGGCGTTGCCGCGCGGCGGCGATCCAAAGCTCCCATTCGATCTCCAAACCGCGCGGATCGCCGTCCGCCATCCGCTCGGCGAACCAGTCGGCGTCGGCATAGTTCCCGGCGGTCCAGCGGCGCGCCAGTTCGTCGGCCAGTTCGACGAAATCGCGCCGCGACCGCAGCCAGCCCACCGCCAGGGCGGCATAAGGTTTTTCCGAAACGAAATCGGGTTGGAGCGTCCGCGGCGCCAGTATCCGCCGCAACGAAAGGCAATGTCCGGCTTCCCAGGCGTTCAAGACCTCGCGCTGCGCGAGTTGGCGGGCGCCGGGCAGCAGTTGACGCGCCACGCCGGCCGCCCACCAGGCGGGGACATGCCCGGGCCGCGTCCGGCGCTCTGTCGGGGGCTGATACGTTTGGACATAGCGCGAAAGGAGCAGGAAACAAAACGCGTCCAACGCCTCCGCCGGATCGGCCGCGTCCGGATTTGTGACGATCACTCGCTGCACAAACCCGCCCAGCTCTTCCGCCCGACCGACGCGGACGCGGCCCTCGAGGGTTTCGGGATCGTCGTCCAGAATGAATTGCAGGGGCGCGCCGCGCTCGGCGGGAAGGGGCCGTCCGATCAGTCTCGCCAGCCGATCCGCCGTGTCCTCCGCCCAGACCAGCAGCTCGATCAATTCGCCCGGCCGCGCGCCGATCGCCATGAAACGCTGGGAACGGCTGGTCATCACGCGGCGCCTCGGCGCGGCGTCCGCCGCGCCGGCGGCGGCGGGTTCCGCCGCGGCATCCGCGGGCGCGGCAGGGGGCTCCGGGGGCGTGGCGCAGGCCGCCGCCGCCAGATAGATCGCGGCGAGGACAGTGGGCGGCGCGCGGTTCATCCGCCCGGACGCAAGTCCAGCACGTCGCGCATCGTATAAAGACCGGGCGCGCGGCCCGCCGCCCAGCGCGCCGCGCGCAACGCGCCCAGCGCGAAGGTCTCCCGGCTGGTCGCGCGGTGCGAGAGCTCCAGACTTTCGCCCTCTGCGGCGAAAAGCACGGTGTGATCGCCGACGAAGTCTCCCCCGCGCACGGCATGGAAGCCGATCTCGCCGGGTGTCCGCGTGCCGGGCTGACCCGAGCGTCCATGCACGGCGGCGCGCGTCAGGTCGAGACCGTAGCCCGCCGCCGCCGCGCGCCCCAGGGCCAGGGCCGTGCCGCTCGGCGCGTCTTTCTTTTGCCGGTGGTGCCGCTCGACGATTTCGATGTCGTAGCCGCGATCTTTCAACACCCGCGCCGCGCGCTCCACGAGATCGAGCAGCAGATTCACGCCCACGCTCATATTCGGCGACCACACGATCGGAATCTCGCGCGCGGCGGCCTCCACCGCCGCCGTCTGTTCGGCGTTGAGGCCCGTCGTACCGATCACCATGGCCTTGCGCCATTGGGCGCAGCGCGGGGCATTGCCGGCCGTGCCGTGCGCCCCGCCGAAATCCACGATCACCTCCGCCGCCGGCGCGACCGCCGCCAGATCGCTGCCGATGGGGATTCCCAGGTCTTGAACGCCCGCCGCGCGCCCGGCGTCCTGACCGCGCTCCGGCGCGTCCCACAGATCCACCGCGCCCACGAGCTCCAGATCGGGTTGCGCGCCCCGCGCCAGACAGCGGATCAAGGTTTTGCCCATGCGCCCGGCGGCGCCGACGATGACGATTTTGATGGACATGAAATCTCTCCAGGGGAGCGGAAGAGCGGTCGGGGAACCTCAAATGATCTTTAGGGCGCGCAACGTGGCCGCCA
>CALGXT010000030.1 GCA_937935255.1 uncultured bacterium
GCGGACGACGGACTGGCGGATATCTATGCGACATCGGCCGGCGGCGGAAACCGTCCCGCCGACGGCGAGACGGCCGGCGCCCTTTTCCGCATTCGCGCCGCGGGAGTTCGCGGAATGCCGCGGTTCCGATCGCGGATTTGAATTCCGGTCGAAGCGTTTCTTTTTTCTATTGAAATGGCGTCCTTCTGCCGTATAAAGTCGGCGCATTCGGTTCACCACCCAAGAGGGGAGAGCAGCATGAAGAGGAGCATTGGACTGGGAATGGCGGCGCTCGTGGTCGGTTCGCTGGCGGCGCGGGCGGAAGCGCCGCGTACGTTGCGCGTGCGTGAAGACCAGCGCCCCGGCGCGAAACAATTGGAGGCGGGCGTCACCGCCCAGATGTCGGAGCGCAAGTCCGAGTTCTGGTCCTCCGAAAAGTTGCAAACGATCGAAGCCGTCGCGCAGTTGCGTTATGGCCTGACGAAAGAATTCACGCTCAACGCCGCCGTCCCCTTCCTCTCGCGGGAGCAGGAAGTGGGCGACGATCAGCAGGGCGTCGGCGATGTCCGGGTCGGTTTTGAACTGGTGACGTGGCGCGATGTCTTCGATTTCCCCTACATCATGCCGTACGCGGAGATCGCCTTCCCGACCGGCGACGACAAGAAGGGCCTCGGCGCCGGCGAAGTGACGGGCGCCGTCGGTATCGCGGCGGGTTCCACCGCCGTTCGCTACACGCATTTTGTCCTCGACGTCCGGTACAACATGGTTCCCGACGGCGACAGCGTTTTCAGCGGCGGGCTGGCCGTGATCCACGATCTGAGCAAGCAGTTCTCCGTTTCGATCGAAGGTACGATCCGCGAAAAGATGGCGGGCGAGAAGGAATATCCCAAGCTGTTCCTCGGCGGCATGACCTATAAGCCCGCCGCGCCGGTCGCCATCTCCGTCTTCGTGGGCAAAGAGGCCGGGGGCGACAGCAGCACGGTCGCCGGCGCCCGCGTTTCGTACACTTTCAAATAAGCCTCGGCGAGGAGTCCCCCGCATGCAGCGGCAGACGACGCCTTACGTTTGCCACCTCTTCGTTTGCGTGAACGATCGGGGCGGTAGTTCGAAATCCTGCGCCGACGGGGTGGGGACTTCCCTCAAAGACGCGTTGAAATCCGGCGTGGAGGAGCGCGGCTGGCGGGGGCGCGTCCGTGTTTCCCATAGCGGTTGCATGGGACTTTGCGCCCGCGGCCCCAATGTAATGCTGCATCCGGACGGCGTCTGGTTCAGCGGCGTGGCCCCGAGCGACATCCCCGCGATTCTCGACGAGGTGGCGCGCCGGCATCCGGGACTCGTCGCCGCGGGCGCCTGACGCCATGCGTCGCGTCCGCGCCATTCTCAATCCAAAATCGGGAGTTCGCGCGATCTCGACCGCGCTGCTGGAGAGCCTCGAATCGGCTTTCGGCGGACCGGGTTCCGATTTGTCGTTTCTGCTGAGCCGCTCCGCCGACGACGGGCGGGAAAAGACGCGCCGCGCTGTGGCGGAAGGGGCGGATACGGTGATCGCCGTCGGCGGCGACGGCATGGTCAACACGATCGGCAGCGAATTGATCGGAACGGGGGTCGCGCTGGGGGTGATTCCCGCCGGCAGCGGCAACGGATTCGCGCGTCATTTTGGCGTACCCCTGCAATGGAGCCGCGCGGCGACGGCGTTGGCGCATGCCGATCGTCAGGAAATAGACGTCGGCGCGGTCAATGGGCGCCCCTTTTTCGTCACGTGCAGTCTGGCCTGGGACGCCGAGATCGTGAAATGGTTCGAGCGTTCGCCCGTGCGCGGCGTGCTCCCGTATGTGATGTCGGCGGCCTATGGTCTGTTCGAATACACGCCGCAGCCGTTCGAGGTGGAATTCGAAGACGGCGAACGCACGGTGTACGAAAACCCGATCGTTTTTACGGCGGCGAACCTCACCCAATTCGGCGGCGGCGCTGTGATCGCGCCGGAGGCCAACGCCCATGACGGGCGGCTGGAGCTGGTGGTGGTGCTTCGAAAGGACACCGTGAACGCGTTGTCGGGGTTGGCCCGATTGTTCGACGGCACGATTTCGCGCCTGTCCGCCGTGCATACCCGCGCGTTTTGCCGCATGACCGTTCGGCGCGAGCGTCCCGCGCCGGCGCAGATAGACGGCGAATTGCTGCCCCCTGAACGCGAGTTTCGAATCGAGGTGCTGGACCGAAAGCTCACCGTTCTGGTGCCGCGCGGCGAAAGCGCCGCGCGGCGATGATTCCAATGCCGCTGGATTCGTTCTCGCCTTTTTTCGGCGTTGACCGATACAATAGCTCTTGATTTGATATCGGGGATTTCCCGATCCTTCGGAATGACGCTGTGCCGAATACGCATACAGGTTTGTGGTGGTTGGCGTTGCTGCTGCTGCTGGCAGGCGGCGCGATCGCGTACGTGGTGGGCCAGGACGCCGTCTCCCCCAATGCGCACGCCAATAGCCTGTTGGTGATGACGATCGCCGGCGCGCTGGCGGGGGTGTGCGTCATTTGCGCGACCGCTCATTGGTGGCTGCGCCGGTGACGCTCGCCGAAACCGCCGCCCTCATTCGACGCGCCGCCCTCGCGCTGGGTTACGTTCGCTGCGGTATTACGACAGCCGATCCCTTCCCCGAATTTATCGAAGCGATCCGCCGTATTCTCGCGCGACATCCCGAGCGCGCCGAGCTCTATGAAGGATTCCTATCCCGCGGCGATCCGCGTCACAACGCGCCCTGGGCCCGCGCCATCGTCGTCGCCGTCCGGCGCTATGGCGTCTATCGGCTTCCCGCCGAACTCGTCGGCCGCATCGGACGCAACTACCTCTGCGATCGGCGCGTTCCGGCGCACCCCGAACATTCGATGCCCGCGCGCATGAAAGCTTATCTGCGTTCGCTGGGCTTGCGCGTGAAGAGCGGCTCAGGGACATCGGATCGCTGGGCGGCGGCGCGCGCGGGCGTTGTGCGCCTCGGACGCAACACCTTCGCCTTCGCAGAGGGGTGCGGCTCGTGGATCAATATCGAGTGTTGGCGCGTGGATGCGGAATTGCCGCCCGACCCGCCGACACCGGACGATCCCTGCCCGCCGGACTGCCGCCGCTGTTTGCGGGCGTGTCCGACCGGCGCGCTGTGCCGGCCGCGGGAAATTCGTATGGAGCGTTGCATCGCCTGGCTGACCTACGCCGAGCCGTGGCCGATTGCGCCGGAATTGTGGCGGCGGATGGGGACCTGGATTTACGGCTGCGACGCCTGCCAGGAAGCCTGCTCGCTGAACGAGGGTATGTGGGAGGAACGGTTGCCGCTCCCGTGGCCGGAGGAGACCGTAGCGCGCTGGCATCCGGAGCGCCTGGCGGAGATGAGCGACGAGGAATACCGCGCTTTCGTTCACCCCTTCTTCTGGTACATCGCGCCGGAGGATGCGGAACGCTGGCGCGCGAATGCGCGCCGGTCGCTGGCCGCGGAGCGCGGCGAAGGAAATCGGGAGATGGTGGGCCGTGGAACGTGAAATATGAATGAAGGCGCCCGCGTATTCGCGCCAATGGCGGGCAGAGCGCGGCGGCTCGTCGCGCCGCGCCCCAATATGCCACAGGTCCCCGCTTTTCAAACCGCGGGCGAGCGCGCGCCCGCGGGCGTGGTAAGACTCACTCGTGAAAAACCACCATCCGGTGGCAGGTCACCTCATCGAGCCGCACGATGATGCGTTCGCCCCGCCGCTCGATCGGAATTTCCTTTCCCTCCGGTTCGAGGGTGACGCGTCGGCAAGGCGCGGGTAGCCGCAAGGCAATCTCGACGTTGCGCAAGGGCAGCAGCTCTTCGACGACTTCAATGCGGGCGCCGGCGGCGAACGTGGTTCCGCCCGAAAGCGTCATCGGCCCCCCGCGCGGCATCGGCACGGCGTGGAGCACATGCAACACGAACCGCCGATGTTCCGCCTGGCGCATCAGCGTCACCCGCGCGCTGGAGGGCAGATTGCTTTCGATCGCCGGTCCGCCGTCGAGCAGTTGTCGGAGGACCTTCGCGACGAAATACTTCAACGCCACGGCGCCGTAGGCGCGATAGATCGAAAACACGGGGTGGGCGAGGTAGGCGATTCCGCCGTGCCGCACGCCGAGGTGATAGCCGGAGGGTTCCGGTCGCGGCGGCGTGTGCTGATGGCTGCAAAAGTGCCGGAAGGCGCGGTTGAAATAAGGGTCGTACACGTCGCCTAACGGCGTCGCCCGCACGGCGCGGATGCGGCGCGATTTGAGATACATCACCATCGGCGAGGCCGTGAAATCGGGGCGCAATTCACGGATCGGCAGGATGTAATCAGGCTGATATTGGCTGAGCCCCGCGTCTTCAACGCCCAGATCGAACGCCCAGGCGCGGTCGTCCGGCGCGCGCCCGCTTTGGCCGGTGAGCAGCAGCCGCCCGCCGTTGGCAAGATAGGCGTCGAGCTTCCGCTTCAGGGCCTCGTCCACGGTGAGTTCGTCGGGCAGAATCAGCAGACGGTAATGGTTGAAATCCGCTTCCGGATCGAGCACGTCGAAAAGGTGGTGCGTTTCGAGCAGCAGCCGTGTGGCGCCGACGTCCGGCGCGTCCTGCTCGCGGTCTCGCCGTTGCGCCGCCTCCACGGAGAGCAGCCCGATTTCGGAGACGGGCGTGACGTTTTCGCACCACGGCTCTTTCGCTTCGACCTCGGCGTAGGCCGCGCCGATGAGCGCGTAGGTGCTCGGATCGAGCCGCCCGCGGGGGTGCAGTTGATCGCCCACGCTGCACTTGGCGCCGAGCGCGATCATGGCGGCGCATTCGTAGCGCAGCGCGTTGGGGTGTTTGAATCCTCCGAATTCGCCCCAGGTGGTGTGGAACTTGCCGGTCATGCCGAGGAAGTCGAGCGGGAGCGTCGAGACGTATTTCGCGGAGAGCGGAAAATGGTCGTAGCCCCAGCCGCCCGTCGGCAGGCTTTCGAGTTCCAGATGGCTGAAATGCTCGAGCAGCTCGCGGCGTCCGCGCAACACATGCCCGCTGTTGTGAAAGACGGGCATACCGGGCCGCGCCGACCGGCAGGCCGCCGTGGTTTCACGGTAGTAGCGCTGGAGCGCGAGTTCGGCGCACCGCCGCCGGTCCTCCTCGCGCTCGGGATTCAATCCCTCGCGCTCCATGACCTCGAGGCACCAGCGGCAGCAGCACGGGCCTTGCGAAATAATGTCGAGGAAAAAGCCGTCGGCGTTGGGATAGAGCGCCGCCACTTCGCGAATCTGGTCGCATAGATAATCGAGATAGGGCGAGTTGAAGCACAGCTTGTGGAATCCGGCGTCGGTCACATTGCGCGCCCAGCCCGCGTAGCGGCCTTCCACCGTGATCTCGCGCCATTCCGGATGCAACGCCGAGACGCGGTTGTCCAGCCCCGCCGAGATATAGATGGGAACATTGACGCCGATCTCTTTGCTGGCGTCGAATTGCGCGCGCAACAGATCGAACTTCAAATGCGGATGCCTTTGTCCGACCTGCGTCGGGTGATAGCTCCACCCGTGATGGCACTTGGAAAAGCAGGTGACGGAATTGACGCGGCCGCGCCGCAATTGCTCCTGCCAGTCGCGGCGGTCGAAATCGACGCCAACTTCCGGAATGTGCGGCGAGGTGTGGAAATCCAGATGTATTTGCCGAAAACGAAGGCGATGCATCAGATCGAGTCTCCGCACGCCGCGCGGCGCCCAGGGCGGACGCCGCGCCGGCTTTTTTTGTAGAATAGTAGAAGATCGCTTTCGCCTTCAAGGTTGAAGGCGCGCATTTTCGCCGTGACATCGCGCGCGTTCCCTTCTATAAGGAGAGGCTTTCGTTGGCTCTAAAAAAAGGAAAGTTGGCCATGCTTATTCAACCCCACGATACGGTTCTTTTTCTCGGCGACAGCATCACGGATTGCGATCACCTCGAGCGGGGCTATAACGGCGAGGGATTGGGGCGCGGCTACGTTGCCATGATCGCCGCCCGGTTGAATGCGCGCTTTCCGGAATGGAATCTTCGTTTCATCAATCACGGCATCAGCGGCCACCGGATTTACGATCTTGAAAAACGGCTGGCGGAGCCCGAGATCGCCGCGCTGCGGCCGAATCTCGTCTCCATTTTGATCGGCATCAACGATACGTGGCGGCGTTACGACCGGAAGATCGCCTCGCCGATCGAGGATTTCCGCGCCGCGCTGCGCCGTTCGCTAAAAACCCTGGGCGAACGGGGCGTGCAGCGCTTTCTCGTGTTGGAACCCTTCCTGCTGCCCGTGCCGGAGGATCGCCGCGCGTGGCGCGAAGACCTCGACCCGCGCATTCAGGCGGTGCGCGACTGCGCGGCGGAGGTCGGCGCGGCGTATGTCGCGCTGGACGGTCGTTTCGCGGAGGCCGCCACGCGGCGTCCCGCCGCCTTCTGGCTGCCCGACGGCGTGCACCCCAGCGCCGCGGGCCACATGCTCATCGCGGAAGCCTGGCTCCAGCGGGCGCTTGAAGGATAAGGATAGGGCATTCAGCGGCGCCCAAGCCTTGCCTCCTGTTTTTCCGGAGTGATTATTGCGCTCGGTTTTTGAACCGGGAATAAACGAAGAAAAGTGGGCGGGGTTTGGTCCCCGGCGAAGCGTTGCAGTGGTCCGGTCTTCGTTGACTCCCGCCTCTCAACGGGCGGCCCGGATGATGCGGCGACCGCCCGTTTCGTCGTTCGCGTCCCTGCGATTATTCGCCGCAAGAAACCGCTCGGCGGTGTATCACACTTCGCGAAGTGTGATACATGGGAATTGGGCGGGCGGGGGCGGTGGCGGCTAAGGATTGCGCGATTTTGACGCGGCCCCCGCCCGATGATGATCGCAAGTCCGGCTTGCCTTTCCAAGCTTTGGAAGAGGTGGGGCCCCGCTTTTCCAAGGCTTGGAAAACTCCGTCGCCGAAGGCGGGGCTGCCGCCGATCCGCGCTACAGCCGCGAGCGCTGTAGCAGGCGCCGCGCGGCGTCCGCGCCGGCGGTGATGGCTTCGGCGGCGCGGTGGAAGTCCATCGTGTTGATGTCCTGCACCGCCGGTTCGATCAACACCTCCGGCGGGTCTTTTTCCAATCGCATGTCGGCGATTTGCCGCTGGACGATCCGCGCGGAGTTGCCGAAAACTTCAAACAAATTCGGCAATTCGGCCCGGCGGGGGCGCGCAAAGCGATCGCGGGCGGGTTTTCCGCCCGATCGCAGAGATTCCAGCGCGTCAAAGAGCCGGCCGGCGATTTCGGAGGTTGGCCGCTGGAGCCGGTATCGAGGCGCCTTGGGCGGCGACGTCGCCGGCGGCGTTGGCGCGCGGACGATATCCACGGCGATGACATAGTTTGCCCCGAGCCGCCGCGCCGCGCTGACCGGGATCGGATTGGTCAAACCGCCATCCACCAGCGTGCGATCGCCGACGATCGCGGGGGTGAAAAGACCGGGAATGGCGATGCTGGCGCGCACGGCCTCGAGGACATTGCCGCGATCGAGCGGCGCCTCTTGCCCCGTGTATAAATCGGTCGCCACGGCGATAAAAGGCAGGGCCAGACGGTCGAAGGTCAGGGGGCCGATCTGCTCGGCCAGGAATTCCATGACGCGACGCCCATCCACCAGCCCCGCGCGCGGAAATGACCATTCCAGAAAATAGTACAGCACGCGTTTCCAATCGAGTTGTACCGCCACTTGTTCGAGGGTTTCCAGGCGTCCCGCGGCGAACGCGGCGCCGACCAGCGCGCCCATGCTGGCGCCGGCGACGCACTCGATTTTCACGCCGGCTTCGAGCAGCGTCTTGATCACGCCGATATGCGCCCAGCCGCGCGCGCCGCCGCCGCCGAGCGCCAGCCCGATTCTCTTTTTTTGCGCGCGTCGCCGCATGGACATGGGCGGGCGTCCTAAATCAGGCCCAGCAGATAGTCGAGCCACGCGTCGAAGCCTTCGCCCGTTTTCGCGCTCAGCTCGAAAATGAAGACGCCCGGATGGATGCGGCGGATATTCCGCCGCGCAACGGCGGCGTCCCAGCCGACGTGCGGCGCGAGATCTATTTTGTTGACCACCACCACGCCGGCGCGGACGAAGAGGGAGGGATATTTCAGCGGTTTGTCTTCGCCTTCCGGCGTCGAGAGCACCGCCACCTTGAAGCTCTCGCCCAGATCGAAGGCGGCGGGGCAGACCAGGTTGCCGACGTTTTCGATGAAGAGCAGGCGCGTGTCCGACTCGACCACGTGCGGCAGCAGCGACCCCACTTGCTCGGCGTTCAGATGGCAGGCGCTGCCGGTCTCCAAAGCGTGCACATGCGCGCCGCGGCCGGAGAGCCGCCGCGCGTCGAGGTCGGTCTGCTGGTCGCCGGCGATCACGGCGCAAGGAACGCGGTTCTGGAGCCGGTCGAGCGTCCGTTCGAGCAGCGTCGTTTTGCCGCTGCCCGGCGACGAGATGAGGTTGACGGCCACGACGCCCCGCTCCGCAAGCCAGCGGCGATTGGCGGCGGCGGCCTCGTCATTGCGTGCGAGCAGCCGTTGTTCCAATTCGACGCGTTTCGTCGCGGCGCCGCTTTCCGCCGCCGCGTCTTTGGTCAACGGCGCGGGATGCGGATGGGGATGCGGATGGGAATGAACGGAGTCTCGTCCGCGGGAGTCGCCCGCGCCCTTTTCGCGCAGGGGGGAATTGGCCTGACCGCAACCGCATGTCTCGCACATCATCGCGCCCTCCAGCCGATATCGCGAATCTAGCCGTCCCGCGCGCCGCCCGCAAGAGCGGATGCAGGGGCGGCTGGACAACGGGCGAGGTCGCGTTTAGATTGCGTCCCGCGTTGGAGATCGGCGCGAGAGCGGCTTTCGATGAAAAAGCGCGTGGCCATTTTGATCGGCGACGGCATGGGCGATTATCCCTTGCCGGAATTCGGCGGGAAGACCGTCCTGCAGGCGGCGCGCATGCCGAACACCCGGCGGTTGGCCGCGATCGGCCGGCGGCGCCGCATCCGCACCGTGCCGCCCGGCATGAACCCCGGCAGCGATGTGGCCAACTTGAGTCTCTTCGGCTACGATCCGGCGGAAAATTACACCGGTCGCGCGCCGATCGAGGCCGCCGGCGCCGGGGTCGTGCTCGGACCGGAGGATATCGCCTTCCGCTGCAATCTGGTGACAATCGCCGACGGGCGGATGGCGGATTATTCCGCGGGGCATATCACCACCGAGGAAGCGCGCGAGTTGCTGCGCGCGCTCGAAGAGCGGCTGGGGCGCGAGGGTTTGCGTTTTCATGCCGGCGTCAGCTATCGCCATTTGCTCGTCTGGCGTCACGGCCCCGCGGAGACGCGGCTGGCGCCGCCGCACGATATCACGGGCCGGCCCGTCGCGGCGCATGCGCCGGCGGGCGCGCGCGCGGCGGAAGTCGCCGCGTTGATGGAGGCCTCGCGCGCGGTTCTTCGCGACCACCCCGTGAATGTCCGCCGCGTCGCCGCCGGCCGCGCGCCCGCCACGCAAATCTGGCTGTGGGGTCAGGGGAAACGGATGACGCTGCGTCCGTTTCAGGAATTGTACGGGCGCGCCGGGGGGGTGATTTCCGCGGTGGACCTGGTGCGCGGCATCGGACGGCTCGCGGGGCTGGAGGCGCCCCGGATCGCGGGCGCGACCGGCTTCCTCGACACGAATTGCGAAGGCAAGGTCGCCGCCGCCCTGGAATTTCTTCGGCGCGACGGTTTCGCGTATCTGCATTACGAGGCGCCCGACGAATGCGGGCATCTCGGCGATCCGAGGCTCAAGCGCGAGGCTTGCGAAATGTTCGATGCGCGCATCGTCGCGCCCGTGTGGTTGGCGCTGGAAGCGGACGGGATTCCCTATCGCATCGCGATCGCGCCGGACCACTTCACGCCGTGTTCGGTTCGAACCCATACCTCCGAACCCGTTCCGTTGCTCTGGGCCGACGGTCCGACCGGTCTATCGAGCGGCGAAGCGCCGTATGACGAAACGGACGACAGAACGGAAGCGCAGGCCGCGTGGTCGGCCATTCGCGCGTTGCTCTAGACGCGCGGCGCGCGGCGCCGGGCGTCATCGCTGGCGGATGAGCAGGCCGATGCCGAGCACCAGAAACGCGATATTCGGCAGCCAGCCGGCGATCCACGCGGGCAGCGGGGTGTTTTTCCCCAGCCCAACGCCGACGTGCACGAGGACAAAATACGCGAAAAAAAGCCCCAGCGCCGTCAGCACGCCGGCGAGCGCGCCTTTGCGCCCGGTATGGTAGCCGAACGGCAGGCCGATGAGCGTCATGAGCAGGCCGGCGAACGGGAAGGCCAGGCGGCTATGGATATCCACCCGGACCTGCTTGACTTCACTCGCCGAGATGCCGGGATTATTGCGCAGATAATTCAAGAGGCCGGCGACCGAGCGAAATTCCTTTTCGTAGATTTCTTCCAGAAACAGTCGCGGCGTCTCATCCCATTCCGGCATCTCTCGCGGCGAGGGCAGGACTTCCTGTCGGAGGCGTTCGGTGGCGGGATCGAATTCCTGGTACCGAATTTGGCCGAACAGCCACCAACGTCCATCCAGCCAACGGGCCGATTCCGCGGTGTACTTGAAGCGGTCGCCGCCGTCGGGGGCGCCCTGCGTGACCTCGACCCCCTGCATTTCCTTCGTGCGCGTATCGAAGCGCTCGATCACCCAGGTGCGCCGGCCCACATTATTGCGGTAGGCCCGGCGCAGCGCGACATACGCCAGGTCCGGATTTTCCGCGGTTTGGGCGGCGACGAATTGTTTGGTCCACCAGGTCGCCCAGGGCGTCACCGCCTCGTTGAGGATCGCCACCAGAATCGTCGCCATAATGCCGACGGACAGAAAGGGCGCCATCAGCCGCGGGGTGCTCACGCCGCAGGCCCGCAGCGCCGTCAGCTCGTTGTTTTTGGCGAGGTTGGAAAGGCAATAGAGGAGGGCCAGCAGCAGCGATGCCGGCGCGATGTGCGGCAGTCCCGTCGGTATCCGGGCCAGATAGTACAGAACGACCCGCGCCGGCACGGTGCGTCCGCTGATGAAGTTCGAAAGGTTGTCGAACAGGTCGGCCACGATGAACAGCATCGTGAAAGCGGCCAGACAAATGGCCAGCGGCCCCAGAAAAGCGCGCAGCAAATAGCGGTCGAGAATCTTCATCGGGCGGAACGATAGCCGCGCGGCGGCGGGATTAGAAGAGCGATATTTCGGCGTCGAGCAACACCACGCGCGGATTCGCCGCCAGGCGCCGCTCCAATTCCGAGAGCCGTTGGTCCACGATTTCCCGGGTTGCCGCCACGGTCACAAAAGCCAGACGCGCCGACTGCCAGAGGTCCTGGTCGCCCACTTCCGCGGCGCTGACATTCATCTCATTACGGATGCGGTCTTTCAGACTGCGCAGCACGGCGCGCTTGTCTTTGAGGGATCGCGATTCCGGAATAGAGAGCCGCGCCTGGAGCAATCCGATGGTCATGGCGCCCTTCGCTTTCGGACCGTCAGAGCGGCCGCCGGCCCTGCAGCGCCGCCGCCAACGTCACCGGGTCTGAGTATGCGATGCCGCTCCCGGCCGGCAGCCCCACGGCGATGCGGGTCACCCGCGCGCCGGCGGGCGCGAGCCGATCGCGCAGATACGCCGCCGTCGCGTCGCTCTCCATGTCGGTGTTGAGCGCCAGCACGACCTCGCCGATCCGTTCCTCCGCCACCCGCCGGCAAAGCTCCTCGAAGCGGGGATTGACCACCGATTCTCCGCGCATCGGCGAGAGCTTGCCCATCAAGGCGAAGTAGCGCCCGCGGAAGCCGCCCGATTTCTCGACTTGCTCGATATCCGCCGGATCTTCCACAACGCACAGCACTCCCGATTCCCGGTGGGGATCGGTGCATAACCGGCACGGATCCTCGGCGGCGGAAGTCACCGCCCCGCATCGGCGGCACAACCGGATGGCGTCATCCAGTTCTTCGAGCGCCCGCCGCAGTTCGTGGGCGAGCGATCGGGATCGGTCGCGCACCAGCCGCAGCGCGATGCGCTCCGCCGTGCGCCGGCCGATGCCCGGCAATCGCGCCAGGGCCCGAATCAGCGGTTCCAGCGGTTCGAGCATGCCCCGTCCGGCTTTCTACAGGAATGGCAGCGGGGCGTCCGCCGGCAGACCGAGACTCGCGGTCAGCTTGGACATCTCGGCGGCGACCAGCTCCCGCGCGGCCTTGAGCGCGCCGTCCACGGCGGCGGCGACCAGGTCTTCGAGCATCTCGATGTCCGCCGGGTCCACGCATTTGGGGTCTATCCGCACGCGCTCGATCGTCAAATCGCCCCGCGCGGTGACCGTGACCATGCCGCCGCCGCTGGAGAATTCGACGGTGCGCTCCGCGAGCTCTTCCTGCTTGCGCTGCATCTGGCGCTGCAGGTCGGCGGCCTGTTTCATCATTTTCATGATATTCATGGGTGTCTCCCGGATCAGGGTCGGATATCGGTGATGGAGCCGTCGAACATTTCGAGGGCATTGCGCACCGCTGGATCGTCAATAATTTTTCGACGCAAATCGGCCTCTTTCGACGCGCGATCCCGGCGCTCTTCCGTCGGCGGCGGGGGCGGCGGCGCGGCGGTCGCGGCGGCGGCGGTCGGCGCGGGCGCGTCGGCGGCGGACGCGATTTCGAACACGGCGCGCACGGCGCGGCCGAGTTTATGGCGCAGACTGTTCTGGATCGCGCGCGCATGGATCGGTTCCCGGCAGACGCGAACGCTTTCTTCGCTTTCCGGAGGAAATGCGATGCGGACTTCCGTTTCCGTGACCGCGACGGGGCGCGCGTCTTTCAAGTGCGAACGCAGCGTGGGGGCCGCATCCGCCGCGCGGGCCGTCACGGCCCCCCACTCGGCGCGGAGCAGATCGAGCCCGTCGGCGCGCGGCGCGGCGGCCGGCGGACTCGATTCGATCTCAGCATCGGCGCGCGCGCGCTCCGCGATGGCCTGCGGCGACGGGGTGGGGGGACTCGGCGGCGCGGCGGCGCCGGGCGCCGTTACGCTCGGCGGCGTGGCGACCGGCCCCGCGTTCGAGCCGCCGAGCGCCGCTTTCAGGCGATTGAGTTGGCGAAGAATCTCGGGCAGTGTCGCCGTCTCGGCGACGCGCGCGCAGCGCAGCAGCGCGATTTCGAGAATCGTCCGGCGCGACAGCGCGAAGCGCAACCGGTATTCCGCCTCGATCAAAATCTCGACCATGCGCAGAACTTTGTCGTGATCCGCGCCGGCGATCGCTTCCGCCAGCGCTTTCCGCTGCTCGTCCGTAAGGTCCAATGTCTGAAGCGCCTCCGGACCGTGCAGCGCCACCAGCGCGTTGCGCAGCCATCCGAGCAGTTCGATCGTCAGCCGCGGCAGGTCTTTGCCGTTGCGATCCAGCTCATCCACCGCTTTCAACAACGCCAAGGCGCTCCCGGATAAAAGAGCGCGGCCCAATTCATCCAGTTTTTGCCGCGAAACCAGGCCGAAAATCCCCAATACATCGTCTTCGCCGATGTCCCGCCCGCAAAACGCGATCAATTGATCCAGCGCGGACTCCGCGTCGCGCAATCCGCCCTCCGCGCCGCGGGCGATCGCCAACAGGGCGTCCTCGCTGATCTTGACGCTTTCCTTTTCGGCGATTTTCGCAAGATGAGCGCGAATATCCGCCACCGAAATGCGCCGCAGATCGAAGCGTTGGCATCGCGACGCGATCGTTGTGGGCACCTTTTGCGGATCGGTGGTGGCCAGGATGAACTTGGCGTGGGGCGGGGGCTCCTCCAGCGTCTTCAAAAGGGCATTGAAGGCCGAGACGGAGAGCATGTGGACTTCGTCAATAATGATGAGTTTGTAGGGGCCGCGCACGGGCAGGTAGCGGACGCTGTCGCGCAAATCGCGGACCTGGTCCACGCCGTTGTTGGAGGCGCCGTCAATCTCCAGGACGTCCATCGAGCGCCCCCCCATGATCTCCAGGCAGGAATCGCAGCGGTCGCAGGGTTCGACGCGCGGGCCGCCGATGCAGTTGAGCGCCTTGGCGAAGATGCGGGCGATGGAGGTCTTTCCGATGCCGCGCGGCCCCACGAAGAGGAACGCGTGCGCAATGCGGCCCGTCCGGATCGCGTTGGCCAGTGTGCGCGTCACATGCTCCTGGCCCACCACATCGGCGAACTGTTGCGGGCGATATTTTCGAGCCAGTACCTCGTAAGCCATACGCTGCCGCCGTCTCCCGAATTGCCTCCGCGGATGAAACTCAAAAACCGTGCACCCCGGTTCGACGAAGCCTTGCGAGCGTCATCCGCGCAAACCGCGGCTCCGGCCAGGCGGCCCCACGGCGCCCGGCCCGCCGGACTTATTGCTGCTACCTTCCGGTCCTGACACGGTTCGCCCGCGGCCGTCGCATGGGACCCAGCCTTCAACGCCGCCGCTGCGCCGACGAACCGCCCGCGGTGTTTCGCCTCGCCGGGGAATTCGACCCTGCTATAGCGGGTTGCAGGTCGCCCCGGATCGCTCCGGGGTTCAAGGCGCCGCTAACGCCCCGTCTAGCACGGCTCGGACAGCGTATCGCGTCGGCGACTAAAAAACAAGCGGCAACCGACGAAAGCGATCCTCGGTTCATCGAGCGGGTGATGCGCGCAGGACTGTATCACACTTCGCGAAGTGTGATACAGTTCCCTTCGGCGACGATGGAGACGGCCGGCGTGTTCGATTTTCCGGCGTTATTTTCTCTCGCTCCCGTTGCGCGGCAATCGTCCCCTTCGAAATCCCATTTCGTTCACCGCGGTCACAAAACCAGCAGGGCCTCGACTCTCAGCGAGAAAACGGCGAAACGTCGCCTACACCGTTTCGCCGCGTTTCAACGCCTGGCGCACTTGTTCGGCGATCCAGGGATAGGTCTCCTCGATGCCGCGACGCAAATCGTATTGTGATTTCCAACCGATCGAGTAGATCCGCGCATTGCTGAAGTTTCGGGACTGAACGCCGACCGGACCGGGCACGGTCTTGGCCGTGATCCGCTTGCCGGCGACGTCGGCCACACATTGCAAAAGCTCCAAGACACTCACATACTGCGGGCAGCCGATATTCGCCGCGCCCTCGAGATCGGAGTCCATCAGGCGCCGGATGCCGTCCACCATGTCGGCCACATACGTGTAGGAGCGGATGGCCGAGCCGTCGCCCCAGATTTCCACCGCGCCGCCGTCGGGCGCGAGCGCGACCTTGCGGCAGAGCGCCGCCGGCGCCTTTTCGCGTCCGCCGCGCCAGGTGCCGTAAGGGCCGTAGCAATTCTGGAAGCGCGCGATGCGCACTTTCATGCCGTATCGCCGCCCGTAAGCCTGCGCCATGCGTTCGGAATAAAGTTTTTCCCAGCCGTACTCGTTGTCGGGATTCGCCGGCACCGCCTCCGCCTCGGTCATTTCCGGCTCGCCCGGTTTCATGTCGCGATAGACACAGACGGAGGATGAGAAAAAGTAGCGGCCCACGCCCGCGCGCGCCGCGGCATCGGTCATGTGGACGTTGATCAGCATGCTGTTGTGCATGATTTCGCATTCGGCGGAGTGAATGAAACCCATGCCGCCCATATCGGCGGCCAACTGATAGACTTCATCGGCGGGCTTTCCGTCTTCCAACTTCACCGCGCGTTCGCAGTTCCGCGGGATGCGCAAATCGAGCTTCAGAAACTCATCCGCCGCCGTTTTTCGGAATTCCGGGCGTTTGATATCCACGCCGCGAACCCAGTAGCCCTCGCTTTTCAAGCGTTCGACCAAGTGCCCGCCGATAAAACCGCCCGCGCCGCAAACCACCGCTGTTTTCATCGTTTCGAATCTCCCGGGGCTAACATCGTTTGTTGAATCGCCGTGACACTGACGTATTCATGCCTAGCGTATGGCCGAACGCCGCGCAAGAATAAAGCCGCCGCATCGAGGGCCGAAAGGGACAGACACTAAAAGGGACAGGGACAGAGTCTGCCCCCGGCAAACGGTAGGGCGCGCCCGTCCCGGCTTCGCCGGGCCGAGGCTTACGGCGGCCCGCCGCGCCGGAAAATATGGGGACAGAGAATACGAAGTTTGCGGTGACGAATTCATAAGATGCTTTCTACCAGTGCAATACGGCGGAATCCGAGATGAAGTTACAGGCAAGATGAATGCGCAACTCACCGAAGACGAGCGGGACGCCGGCCTCGCCGAAATCCAGAAGTTCGCCCGCGATTCCATCAGGAAAGTGGACGGTCTGCCGGCGGCGAAGGCGCCCGTCCAAACCTCGGCCGGCGCGGGGAGGGTTCGGCGGCGCGCGGATCGCCTATATTGATTCAGAGCTTCCGGGCGCCGCGCCGGCTGCGATGGGTCTCCCGCTCCGCCGCTCTTCGCGGTCTCAAAGTCATGTCCGATCGGACACGGCGTTGAGAGCGCCCGACCGCGACGCGGCGTGTTCGGTCGGCGCCCGCCGGCAGGCGGCGGGCGCTATCGAGCCCGATGGGTCGAGGGGCGCTGGATCATGCGGCGTCGAAATTTTCGCATTTTCCAAGGCTTGGAAAATTTCGCCGGATTTTTTCCAAGCCTTGGAAAACCGAAGCTCGTTTTCTTCCAAGGGTTGGAAACAGCGACTCCGCGCGGCGGCGCGCGCGATGCGAAAACCGAGCGCAAATTGCTCTCCGCACTTGCATCTACGGGCGGCGCCCGTATGCTGGCGCGCATGGATCCCGTCGCCTTTCATCTTTTCGGCCGCCCGATCTACTGGTACGGCATTTTCGTCGCCGCGGGTTTTCTGGCGGGCATGGCGCACTGGTCGCTCGCGGCGCGAAAGCGAGGCTGGCCGGCGGACACCGGATCGGATTTGGGCCTCTGGATCATGATCGGCGGCGTCGTCGGCGCGCGGATCGCGTACGTGATCGCGAATTGGTCTCACCACGCCGCCGCGCCCTGGAGCATTCTGCGTTTCGACCAGGGCGGCCTCGTCTTCTACGGCGGTTTCATCGGCGGCACGCTCGCCGTCATCGCCTACGCCCGGCGCCGCCGCTTCGCTATCCTCGAAATGGGCGATTTCGCGATCGGCGCGGTGCCGCTCGGCCACACCCTCGGGCGGATCGGCTGCTTTATCAACGGCTGCTGTTATGGCGCCCCCACCGAGGGCCCGCTGGCGTGCACGCTCGAGGGCGTGAGTCGCCATCCGGTGCAATTGTATGAAGCGGCGGCGAATGCGGTGATTTACCTTTTGCTTCTCCGCGCGGCCCCCCGCTGCCGCCGACCCGGCGCATTGTTGGGCCGCTACCTGCTGCTTTACCCGACCGCGCGCTTTTTGCTGGAGTTCCTTCGCGGCGATATCCGCTTGCGCTGGCTCGGCTTGACCGTCGCGCAGGCGATCAGCCTCGTTCTTTTTGCGATCGGTTTGGCGCTGGTGATCGCGCGCGCCGGCGCTCCGACGTCCGAGACCGACGTTCAGCCCGCGCCCTAGCCGCGCTTCCGACTCGCCCGCCGTTCGCCGGCGCGTATAGTGGCGGCGTGACCGAAGGACTGGAAATCAGGGAATGTTGCGTCGGCCCGCAGGACACCGGCGAGCGGCTCGACGCCTGGCTGGCGCGCGAGCGCCCGGAGCATTCGCGCGCGCGCTGGCAGCAGTTGATCCGCGCCGGCGGCGTGGAAGTCAACGGCAAACCCCGCAAGCCGAATCATCGCCTCGCCGCCGGCGATCTCATCCGGTTTTCGGCGCCGCCGCCGCCGAAACCTATCGAATTGACCCCCGAGGAACGGGAGCTGAATGTCCTATACGAAGACGAGGACGTGTTGGTGATCAACAAACCGCCGGGGCTGGTCGTGCACCCGGCCGTCGGCCACGAAAAAGGCACGCTCGTCAACGCGCTCCTGCACCATTGCCGCAATCTCGCCGGCATCGGCGGGAATTTGCGCCCGGGCATCGTGCATCGGCTCGACCAGGACACCAGCGGCGTGATGGTCGTGGCGAAGAATGAGACGGCGATCCGCGTGGTAGCCAACCAGTTCCGATCCCGCGACGTTCGCAAGGAATATCAGGCGATCGTCTGGGGCTGTCCCGAACCGCCGCTCGGACGCATCGAGACGCGCATCGGACGCAGCTCCGGCAACCGCAAGAAGATGAGCGCGACGGCCCCGCGCGGGCGTCCCGCGGTGACCCACTATCATGTGGTCGAAGAGTACGGAATCGCCGCGCTGCTCTCCGTGCGAATCGAAACCGGACGCACCCACCAGATTCGCGTCCACATGGCGCATATCGGCCATCCGGTGGTCGGCGACGCCATGTACGGGCGCGGACGGCGCGCTGAGTTGCCCGCGCCGGTCGCCCGGCAGATGCTTCACGCCGCTTCGCTATCCTTCATCCACCCGCGCTCCGGCCATCGGCTGGAGTTCGTCGCGCCGATGCCCGACGACATGCGCGCGCTGATCGCCGCATTGCGGGCGGCGCGCGCGGGCATATCCGCCTGAGCGCGAGTGAGCACGGGGAGCAGGGGACAGATGTTTTCTGCGCTCCCGTCAAGTTTTCGGGTGAAGTTTTCATCCGGTTTTTAGGGCGAGGGTTAGTATCACACTTCGCGAAGTGTGATACAGTTGTGCCCAGTTGTGCCGGCGCAAATCTCTGTCCCTTGTCTCGACCACGCCCCGTGTAACATTTCGATGTAGGACACGAGTTTGAGAATTCTCGGGGGGCGAGCGCTTCCGAGGGAGGACGGGGACAGGCGCCAGGTCCGGTTTTCAAAAATCCGGTGGTTGATGATCAATGACTTGCAAAGTCATCTCTGTCCCTTTGCTCCGCCTCGACAAGAACCGGCGCGCCCTCCGGCGCCAGCTCGATTTCGACGCGTCCGCGCTCCGGCGGTAGGGGAACGACCACGCGCGCCCGCTCGATTTGCATCGGCACGCGCCCCTCCGCGGCGACCACCGCGCCGATGCCGGCCGATACCCAGACCGGCGCGCCCCGCCGCTCGTCGAATACCGCGAGCGCCGCGGGCGCCACCTCATACCGCACCGGTTCAATACCCGGCCGTCGCGCGATGATCGCGGCGCGCTCCGCCAGCCGCCCGATCGCCAGCGTGAAATCTTCCGCCGCCGCCGACCCGCCGCCGCGGCGCACGCGCAAGCGTCCGGGGCCGGTCAGCGCGCGCCAGAACTCGAAACGGCCGTCGAGCGAGCGCGTCGAAACGATCGGCCAATCCGCATCGAACCGCACAAGACCTTTCTCGGAAGCGAGCGCCTCCAGATCGGCCGTCGTGTTGAAGAACAGCTCGGCCGCCACCGGGTCGAGCGGCAGCAGGCCCGTCGCGTGCAGCGCTGCGAGCGCGGGATCGGGCGCGATCGTTACGCGGCGGGCGAACACGGAACGCAAGTGCGCCTCCAATTCGGAATCCAGCGCGCGATGCCAACTGGTTTTGAAGACCGCGTCGGGAAATCGGTTTACGGCCTCGCGCAGCCAGACCCCTGTTTGTTGGGCCTCATAGGTATCGCGCTCATAGGCGGGCGGCGCGGCGGGCCGCGCATTGGAAGGCCAATAAAATTGGAGTTGATGGGCGTCATAGGGGTTGTGCAACAGCAACGGCCGGCGCTCGCCCAGCGCCTCGACCGTCCTTTGGAGAGCGCGCACGTCGAACCATTTCGATTCGCTCCGAAAATAGAGCGCGCAGGGGCCCGCCAGCGAGACGAGCGCCGCCAGCCCGACGACCGCCGGGGCGAGCGCCGCGAGACGGCGGCGCGAAAACCGCGCGAGGCGCTCCACTCCCGCCGCCGCCGCGACGATTCCGCACCACGACCACCAAAAGTAATAGCGCGAGGCCGCGCCCGAAAGGCGCCAAAAACCGAGCCGCGGAAAAAGCCAGAGCCCCGCTGCCACCGAAACCGCGAACAGCGCCAGCGCCGCGAACGCCGCGCGCCGCGCGGCGCGGGATGGGGCGGCCCAGCCCAGCGCCACGAGCGCCCCAAAGGGCAACAGCCGCCATCCGCCGCCAAAGGTCGCCGGCAGCAGCGCCCGGATGACGGTGGCGAACTCGGGCGTTGCGGGATCGGCGCGCGCTTGCGCGATCATGCCGCTCATCTTCGGCCCGAGAAAATACCGCATCGCCAGCCAGACAACGCCCAGCGCCGCGAAAAGCACGGCGGCCATCGGCGCGCCGCGTCGAAACGCCGACCGCAGCCGCTCGCGCCATACGCCCCGCTGGAACGCCGCGTCCGCCCCCAGAATCACGGCCGTGGCGATTCCGACGCACACGAACAAAAGCGACGCCGAAAAATGAAAGGCGCCGCACAACAATGCGCCTGCGAACCAACGGAGCAGCGCGCGCGGGGCGGGGACTTGATTTGCGGGATGCAAAAGCAAACGCAACCAGTCGCCGAGGAAAAACCAGAGGGCCCCTCCGAAAAAAATGTAGGCGCGGCACTCCTGTGAATAGAATATGAGGAAGAAAGAGAGGGCGGTCAGCAGCGCGGCGGCGAGGGCGAAGCGCCGCGAAAGACGGGGTCGCAGCGATCGGTAGGCGAGGGGGATCATCGCGATACCCGCCAGCGCGCCGGGCAGCCGCGCGGCGAACACCGTCGGCGAAATCAGCCAAAAAAGCCGTTGAATCCAATAACTGAACGGCGGCATGTGGTCTATCGTGAACAAATGCCGCGCGCGCAGCTCCGCCATGGGCATCTGTATGCCGTTCAGTTGAATGCATTCGTCGTTCCAGAGCGGCAGCGCGTCGAGACGATGAAGACGCAACGCGGCCCCGACCAGGATTGAAATCAACAACGCGCCGGTCGCCGCGCGGCGGCTCAAATCGGCGGGCGTGTTCATGCCGGTCGGTCCGGCGGGTCTTCCTCGAAGCCCCAGCGCTCCGCGACGACGTAGAGCGGCCGCCGTTTGACTTCGTCGTAGATGCGGCCGATGTACTCGCCGACGATGCCCAGCGTGATCAATTGGATCGCGCCCATGAACAGGATCGCGGTCATGGTCGAGGCCCAGCCGGTGATCGCGGCGCCGGACACCCATTTTTTGTAAAGCACCGTCGCCAGCACACCGAAGGCGAGCGCCGCCGAAAGGAGCCCCAGCCCGGTCGCAATGCGGAGCGGCACATAGGAGAAGGAGAAAATGCCGTCGCCCGCCAGCCGGAACAGGCCGCGCCAGCCGACGCGCGACCGGCCGTCCGCGCGCGCCGCGCGATCCACGGGCACCCCCTCCGCGCGAAAACCCGCGAAGGCGCGCAGTCCCGGCAGATAGCGATGCTGTTCCGGCATGCGGCGCAGCACGTCCGCCACGCGCCGGTCCATCAAGCCGAAAATCCCCGCGTCGCGCGGGATCGGGATGCCCGACAGCGCCGACATCAGGCGGTGGAAAAGCCGAAAGAGCAGCCGCGCCAGAGCGGGTTCGCGCCGCGTGGCGCGGATGGCGTACACGATATCGGCGCCGGCGCGCCAGCGCTCGACGAACCGCGGCAGCGCTTCCGGGGCGTCCTGAAGATCGCCGTCCATCAAAATGACCGCGCGCCCCTCCGCGGCGTCCAGCCCCGCGGCGATCGCGGCCGCTTGCCCGAAACGCCGCGACAGGGAAACGATGCGCAAGCCGGGAAGACGCTCCTTTTGCGCCCGCAGTCGCTCCGCCGTGGCGTCGCGGCTGCCGTCATTGACAAAAATCACTTCGACCGGCGGCGGGAGATCGCGCGCGACCGCCGCCAAACGCTCGCACAACGGCGCCACGTTCGATTCCTCATTGAAGACGGGAACGATTATGCTAATTTCGGCGCTCACAGTTGTGCGATCCCGAGCGAATTAGCCGATAATTCGCGGCGGATGTCAATCGCCGCGCGCTATCCAGGGCGGAAAATGCCGTACCTCACACCGGAAAACGATTCGAGTCCGAACCGCCGAAAAGAGTTCGCGGGCCGCGCCATTTTCGTCCTGGGCGTCGCGCTATTCGCTCTTCTGGCATTCCGGACGCTGTTGACGCCGGGCGCGATTCTGTTCAGCACCGACGATAACATCGGCGCCATCGTTCAGCGCAAAAACGCCCTGCCCGAAGCCTTTTGGCGCGGGTGGAATGATCAGACGTTCATCGGGCAATGGGAACCCGCCATGCCCAGCTGGACGAATCTCGTGATTTGGGCGTTGCCGGCGCGCCTGGCGCACAACCTATTGCACGCGCTCGATTTGGGGTTGGCCTCGGTCTTTTTCATGCTCTTTCTGCGCCGCCGCGGCGTCGGGTGGGTCGGCGTCGCGGCGGGCGCGCTGACGGCGTTCTGGGTGGGCAGCAATTTCACGCTCGTCTATGCGGGCCACATCGGAAAATTCGGCGTGCTCCTCTTTGCCGCGCTGTTCCTCTGGCTGGCGGAGCGCGCGGCGACGGAAAGGCGGGCGGCGGCGTCCGCGTCGTTGGCCGGCGGCGCGCTGGGCGCGATGTTTCTGGAGCAGGCGGATATCGCGCTTTTTTTCGCGCTGGCGCTCGGGCCCTATGCGCTGCTGCGCATCGGGCGCGTTTGGGGCGCGTCGCGCCGCGAGTGGGCGCGGCGGCTCGTTCCGCTGTTGGCCGTGGCGCTCCTGATCGCTTTCCATCCGTTGTGGGCGGGCTACGCCGCCCATGTGCGCGACGCCGCGCCGCTGACCGCAGAGGCCGACGAGCGGTGGGCGTTTGTCACCCAGTGGAGCTGGCCGCCGGAGGAGTGCATTGATTTCATCGCGCCCGGATTCACGGGCTGGCGCACGGGGGAGCCGGCGGGGCCTTACTGGGGGCGCTTGGGGCGCGGCGGCCCCCTGTCCAATTTCAAACTCGAAAACCAGTATCTCGGCGCGCTGCCGCTGGCGCTGGCGGCGGTCGCCGTCGCGATCGCCCTGGGAAAACGCGCCGCCGGTGGAGCGGCGCACGAACGGCAAGTCGAGACGCGTTTCTGGTTCGGCGTCGCCCTCGCGGCCCTCGCGCTTTCCTTCGGTAAATTCACGCCGCTCTATTCGCTGGTGATGCGGCTGCCGGTGATCTCCGCGGTGCGCGCGCCGGTCAAATGGCTGCAGCCGTTTCAGCTCGCCATCGGGATTTTGGCGGCGTTCGGCGTTGATGAGCTGCGGAAACGCGAGGGGTGGCGGTCGCCCGGCGCCCGCCGATTTAGCGCGTGCGCCTTGAGCGCGGCCGCATTGCTCGCGCTGGTCGCGGGCGCGTTGGCGCTCGGACGCGCAGAGACGGTTCGGCGCCTCGCGGCGGAATGGGGCGAGGCGGCGCCGACGATCGCGCGGAATCGGATCGCAGCCCTGGCGCACGGCGCGGCGATGTGCGGCGCGGCGGCTTTGTTGCCGGCGCTGCTGGCGCGGCGGTCGCCGGCGCGGCGGTTCGCGCCCGCCGTCGTGGTCGCGGCGGTCGGCGCCGATGCGCTCTGGCTGTCTCGCCATTACGTCGAGCGTCTTCCGCGAAACTGGATCGCGGAAAATCCCTTGACCCGCTCGCTGAAAGCCGAGATCGGGGAGGATCGTGTCGCGCTGTTGTCGCAGCAGTCGTTTTACGGCGCCTGGCTGACCTATCTCTTCCCGTACCACGGCATTCGCGCGCTCAACTTTACGCAAATGCCCCGGATGAGCGCGTCGGTGCGCGTTTTTCTGGAGCGCGTGATGCCGTTCCCCCCGCGCTATTGGCAATTGGCCGGCGCGCCGCTCATCCTCCTGCCGCCCGAAGCCTGGACCGCCATTCGTCAAGACCCCGACTGGCGAGAAAGTTTCGCGCCCCGGTTGATCTATCGTCCCCAGCTCGCCGAGGATGGCGGCATCGCGTTCGTGCCCGCCCGCGCGGAGGATCGCGACGCCCATGCGCTGGTGCGCGCGCGCTCCGGTTTCGGACGCTACGAATGGCGTCGCCGTTGGAGAGCCGCGGACGATGCCGCGACGTTGAACGCGCTCGCCGATTTCGAACGCGACCCGACGACGGAAGCCCTGATCGCCCCGGAGTTCGGCGCATTGCCGCCGGCGCCGGAGAACGAGACGCCCGCGTCGGCCTCGATCCGCGTGATCTCCTCGCGGCCGGGCGTCTATCGCCTTCGCGTCGCGACCCCAACGCCCGCCTTGCTGCGGATCGCCGACCGGTATGACCCGCGCTGGCGCGCCGATCTCGACGGCCGCGCGCTGTCGGTGGCGCGCGTGGATTACCTGTTTATGGGCGTTTTCGTGCCGGCCGGAGAGCACGAACTGACCGTCGAATTCCGGCCTTCGCGCGCGTCGTTTCTCCCGTTGGCGTTGGGTGTTGCGCTCTGTCTGGCCGCCGCGGCGCGCCGGCTCGTTCGCCGCGGGGCGGCGGAGGATTTTGATTGAGCGCGCCGGACTCCGCCCCCTCGCTTTCCGTCGTCGTGCCCACGCGCGGGCGCGCGCTTTTGCTTCGGACGTTGGAGGCGCTGGAGGCCCAAGGCGCGCGGGATCGGCTGGAGATTCTCGTCGTCGGGCGGGCGCGAAGCGCGGAAGTCGCGCGCGGCATTGCGGATTTCGCGCGCCGCGTTCCGGGCGCGCGGCACTTGCCGTTGGAGTTCGCCGCGGGCGATTCCAGCCGCAAGAAAAACGCCGGATGGCGGGCGGCGCGCGCGCCGATCGTCGCGTTTTTGGACGACGACACCGTTCCGCCGCCCGACTGGGCGGAGCGGATTCTGGCGCCTTTTTCGGACGCCGCCGTGCGCGTGGTCAGCGGTCCGGGGCGCGTGCCCGACGATGCGCCGCGCTTCGCGCGGTGGGCCGGGTTGGCGCTCTCGTCGCGCGCGGCGGGCTATGTGGCCGAGCGGTATCGCGCCGCCGACGCCGCCCCGCGGCCCGCGCCCTGGTCGCGCCTGATCGGCTGCAACATGGCGTGGCGTAAAGAGGCGCTGGAGGAGATCGGCGGATTCGATTCTTCGTTCTGGCCCGGCGAGGAGATGCTCGCCGCCTGGCGGGCGGTGGGGCGCGACGCGAATCGCATGCGGTTCCATCCCGGCGCGGGCGTGGATCACATGCCCCGCGCGACGCTCGCCGGATACTGGCGGCAAGTGGCCGGGTACGGGGCTACGCGGATTCGGTTGATGCGCGCCGGCGTGGCGATCGAGTGGCCGACACTGCTTCCCGCCGCGGGACTGCCGCTGATGGGCGCGCTCCTGCTGGGGGCGTGGCGCTGGCGCGCGGCGGCGGCGCTCCTGGCGGGGCTTTGCGCGCTCTACGGCCTGTTCGTGATGGGGGCGGCCCTGGAAATGGCGCGCGCCACACGGCGGCGCGGCGATTTGGGGGTCGCGGTGCTGATTCCGTTGATGCACCTGGCCTACGGCTTCGGATCGTGGCGCGAGATCTTTCGGCCCAACCGGGATTTCAGCGGCGACGCCTGAGGCTTTCCCGCGCGTCTCATGAGATTTGCGGCGAAAAAACGGCGTTTCGGAGCTCGCCGTTTTTTCCTGTCGCGCGCACACCGCGCGCCGCCTATGCTGACGGCATGCGGCGGAAGTGGTTGGCCATTTTTTTGCTGGGGGCGTTTTCGGCGGCCGCGACGCTCGAAGGGTGGCGGCGGGGCTGGCTGGATCGCCTCGAAGCCGTGACCTGGGCGTGGCGCGTCCGCGCCCTCGCGCGCCCGGGCGCGGCGACGCCGCGCATCAAGGTCATTTTGCTGGATCAGGCCAGTCTCGATTGGGGGCGGCGCGAGAACAAGCTATCCTGGCCCTGGCCCCGAGAACTCTATGTCCCCTTGCTTGATTTCTGCGCGCGCGCCGGCGCCCGGGCCGTCGCGTTCGACGTGATATTTTTGGAGCCGTCCTATCTGGGCGTGGAGGATGACGAACGTCTGGGCGAGGCGATCGCTCGTTGCCCCGCGTTCGTGGGCGCGGTCTATCTCGGCGAAGGGGACGCGCGCGCGTGGCCCGAAGACTCGCCCGATCCGAGCTGGAAGGTCGCCGGTCTGGACGAATGGCTGGCGCGCGCGCCGCCCGATTTCCGGGCGGAGGCCGCCGCTTTTCCCATTCCCGAACTGGCGGCCCGAACGGAAACGCTCGGCAATGTCAACGACGTTCCGGACGAGGACGGAGTCTTTCGCCGCATCCGGCTCTTCCAGAGTTTCGACGGCCGGTTTGTTCCTTCCCTCGCCCTGGCGACCCACCTCGCCGCCGAGCGGCATCGAGAATCCGGCGAAGCCTTGGCGTTGTCGCGCGAGGGCTTGCGGATCGGCGCGCGCGCCGTGCCGCTGGACCGGGCGGGGCGGGCCATCCTTCGCTATCGCGGACCCTCCGGCGCGCACGAGACGTTTTCCGCCGCCGCCGTCATCCAATCCGAGCTCCGCCTGCGCGACGGGGCCGCGGCGCCGCCGCCGATAGACCCCGCGCAACTGAAAGACGCCTACATTTTGTTCGGCTTCGGCGCGCCCGGATTGCTCGACCTGCGCACGACGCCGGTCGGCAAGGTCTATCCCGGCGTGGAGATTCACGCGACGGCGCTCGACAATCTGCTGTCCGGCGATTTTTTGCGCGAGACCCCGCGCGCGGCGGCCGCCGCCTCGATCGCCGCGCTCGCCCTGTTGGGCGCCGCCGCCACGGTCGCCGCGCGCCGTTGGGCGCACAGCGTCGCGGCCTACATCGCGGGCCTGGCGCTCCCGTTGGGCGCGGGTTTTTTGCTCTACGAACTCGGCTGGGCGTGGCCCTCCGCCGCCGGCACGCTGGCGAGCCTGTTCGCGCTGACGGCGGGGCTGCTGTATAATTATGCGACGGAAGGCCGCCAAAAAGCGTTTTTGAAGCAGGCCTTTCGCCATTATTTGAGCCCGGTCGTCATTGAGCAGCTGCTGGAGAATCCGTCCCAGCTTCGACTGGGCGGGGAACGGCGCGAGCTGACGATCTTTTTTTCGGATTTGCAGGGTTTCTCGAGCTTGTCGGAAAAACTGAATCCGGAGGCGCTGACCCAATTGCTGAACGACTATTTGACCGACATGACCGACATCATTTTGGAGGAGGGCGGCACGCTCGACAAATATGAGGGCGACGCCATCATCGCATTTTGGAACGCCCCGATATCGCAGCCCGATCACGCCGTGCGCGCGGTGCGCGCCGCCCTGCGCTGCCAACAAAAACTCGACGAGCGCCGCGCGGAATTCCGCGAGCGCTCCGGCGTGGAATTGCGCATGCGCATCGGCATCAACACCGGCGAGGTCGTCGTCGGCAATATGGGTTCGCGCGAACGCTTCGACTACACCGTATTGGGCGACGCCGCCAACCTGGCGTCGCGCCTGGAGGGGGCGAACAAGGCCTTCGGAACCTATTTGATGGTGTCCGAAACCACCTGGAAGGACGCGTCCGGCGCGTTCGAGGGCCGCGCGCTGGCCCGATTGCGCGTTGTGGGCCGCAAAACGCCGGTGCGCGTGTTCGAGCCGGCGGAACGCGGCGCCGCGCCGGCCGCGTGGCGGGACTTCGAGCGGGCGTTGGAGCATTTCACGGCGGGCCGCTTCGCCGAAGCCCTCGCGGTCTTTGAGCGCTCGACCGACGATCCCGCCGCGCGCGCCTACGCCGCCCGATGCCGCGCCCTCGCCGCGGACCCGCCGGCGGCGTGGGACGGCGTCTGGAATTTGACCGAAAAATGAGGTGCGGACATGCGCGTCTTTATCGGGGGTGTTCGAGGTTCTTTTCCTGTCGCGCAGCCGAACGTGGCGCGGTATGGCGGGGAGACCACCGCCGTCCTGGTCGAGGGGTCCGGCGGCGAACGCTTGTTGCTCGACCTCGGCACGGGCGCGCGGCAGATCGGCGAGCGCCTGCGCCGCGCGCGGGCGCGCGATTTGCTCGTTCTGATAACTCATTATCATCTCGATCACCTGATCGGGCTGCCCTCCCTCGCGCCGCTGTACGATCGCGAATGCCGCATTGAATTTGCCGCGCCGCGCCGGCGCGGCTGCTCGCTGGTCCGGGAGCTCTCGCGGCTGTTGGCGGAGCCCCTGTGGCCGCTCCAGCTCGACGCCATGGCCGCGCGGTTGCGTTTTCATCATTTGCCCGTCGCGGTTTCGCGCGCGCCGTTGCGGCACGGGGGGCTGGAGATTCGCTGGGCGCCGCTGCATCATCCGGCCGGCTGCACGGCGTATCGGCTGGATGAGCCCGCGACCGGCGGCGCGCTGGTCTTCGCAACCGATGTGGAATGGCCGCTCGCCTCCGCCGAGGAACGGCGGCGTTTCATCGTCTGGGCGCGGGATCCCGGGCCGCCGAGCGCGTTGTTCTTTGACGGACAATACACGCCGGAGGATTATCCCCGATTTCAGGGGTGGGGACACAGCCGATGGTCCGACGCCGTCGAGG
>CALGXT010000031.1 GCA_937935255.1 uncultured bacterium
CGATCGCGCTGGCCGGCGGGACGGCTTTTCTACTGATGGGACCGCTAACCCGCCTGACGCTGCGTTTCATCGAGCGGTTCAACTATCGCATCGCCTCGGCGGCGGCGCTGGCGATCGCGGCGGGGTTGGTGGCGGCCTTTACGGGCCTCGCGGGGCTGGCGGTGATGGCGGTGGCCGCGGGCATCGGTTCGCTGCCGATCCTGTTCGGTTCGCGGCGGATGAACTGTCTGGGCGTGCTGCTCGTGCCGATGGCGTGCAACCTGTCGGGATTTGGGCCGCGCATCGCCGGCTGGCTGGGGTTGTTGAAATGAAAGGAATCGCCCATTTCATCACCGGCGTCGCGGCGGCGTCGTTCTTCCCGTGGTCGGTTCGCGCCGCGCTGGAGGGCAACCCATTGTTCTTCGTGCTGGGCGGCGCGTTCGGCGTGCTGCCGGACACGCTGGATTTCAAGTTCTATCGCTTCTTTTACCGCCACGACGTTTACATCGAGCCGAGCGCGGACCCTCTCGATCCGCAGCCCATTGCCGACCGCCTGGCGGAGGCGATCGCGCAAGCGGCGCGCGATCGGCGAACCGTGCGCGTCAAGCTCAGCACGGTGCGGCTTGGCGCAGATCGCTGGCAACAATACCAGATTCGATTCGACCCGGCGGCCGGCGAAGTCGCCGTCCGCTTCGGTCCGGTGGTGACCACCGGCCAGACCCCCGTGCCCGGCGCGGAGTCGCAAAAACGGCCCGTCGGGCGCGCGCGTCTGTCGGCGCCGGTGCGGCAGACCTACGACGCGGTGACCACGGTGGACATCTTCGACGGCCCCACCTTCGCGCTCGAACCGGAAGCGGACGGGCGCGTGGCGATTCAATTCCTGCCCTGGCACCGCGACTGGAGCCACAGCCTGGTGTTGGGCGCGCTGCTCGCGCTGGCAGCCTGGCCGCTCTGGACGTGGCGGGCCTCGCTGGTGATTTTCGCCGCCTATGCCGGTCACCTGCTGGAGGATCAACTGGGGTTCATGGGATCGAATCTCTTCTACCCCTTCACCCGCCGGCGATTCCCCGGCGCGCACGCCATGCGATCGGGCGACGCGCTGCCGAACTTCGTCGCCGTTTGGACTTGCTGCCTGTTGATCTTCTGGAACCTCAACCGCCTGACGCCGAACCAGCCGTACACCATCCGGCTCTTTCCGCTGCTGTTCTTCGCGGGCGCGCTGCCGCTCGCGCTCGCGCTGCTGCTGCAATGGCTGCTCCGTCGCGGACGCCCGCCGCGGGAGGAGCCGCTGGACATGGCGCAGGAATGGGGCGATCCGCTGACCTCGTGAGGCTGTAGCAGGACCTTGGGGACAGGGACTGGGACGGCTACGGGGACAGACATCAATTCTCAAGTCATTGAATCGCAATTATGGCAATTATGGCGCCAAATTGCCGGCCATAATTTGCCTGTCCCTATAAGAGTTCGCCTGTGGCGCCCGATCTTTCGCTCCACCGGGGCAAGCCCGGCGGCGGCTCGATAAATTATCTGTCCCCATGAACCGCCACACGATCTACGCTCCGATGCGGTGAAACGGCGAAATACCGCTTGCCTTTGGGAACCCTTTTGATTATAAGGGTGGACTATTAGCTCAAGCGCGGCGGCCTCTCGGGAGGTCGGGCGCGAGGGCGGAAGCGAGCGCCTTCCCGCTCCGGAAGGCCAAAGCGGATTTTCCGGCGCTTCGACGCGCCGGAACAATATGGAGTGCCATCATGACGGATACGACAACGGATGCGGCCGCCGTCCCGGCGGCGCCGGTCTCGGAACCCTTGCCCGAAGCGCCCGAAAAACTCACCATCGAGCACCTGCTCGAAGCCGGCGTCCATTTTGGACACCGGACGAATCGGTGGAACCCGAAGATGAAGAAATACATCTTCGGCGCGCGCAACGGCATCTATGTCATTGACCTCGAAAAGACCTTGGCCGCCATCGAGGAGGCGCGCGAATTTCTGTGCGAGGTCGTCTCTTCCGGCCGGCGAATCCTGTTCGTCGGCACAAAGAAACAGGCGCAGGAGACGGTGCGCGCCGTGGCCGAAAGCCTCTCGCAACCGTACGTGGTCAACCGCTGGCTCGGCGGCATGTTGACGAACAATCAAACCATTCGCAAGAGCGTGGCCAAGCTTCGCCGCTACGAGGAGATGGTCAAAGACGGCTCCCTGGACAAGAAACCGAAGAAGGAAATCTCCTCGGTGCGCCGCGAGATGGCTCAATTGGAGCGCAATTTGCGCGGCGTGGCCGACATGGAGGGTATGCCCGGCGCGGTCGTCGTGTTCGACATCTGTCGCGACGCCATTGCCGTCAGCGAAGCGGTGAAGATGAACATCCCCATCGTGGCGCTCTGCGACACGAACAGCGATCCCGACCCCATCGCCTACCCCATTCCCGCCAACGATGACGCGATCCGCTCGATCCGACTCATCGCCACGTACCTGGCCCGGGGCATTCGGCAGGCGTATGAGACCTACACGAAGCAGGCCGCCGAGGAAGCGCGGCTGCGCGCCATCGCGGAGGCCGAAGAGCGCGCCCGTCAGAAGGCGGCGGAAGAGGAGCGCCGCGTCCGAGAACGCGAACAGCGCAAGGCGCGCCAGGAGGCCCTCGCCAAGGCGAAGGCCGCCAAAGCCGCGGAAGGCGAAAAACCCGCCGACGCCGGGACGGCCCCGGCGCAAGCCTAATTCGACGATAACGAAATCGAGGAACAACCCATGACAGAAATTTCAGCGAGCCAGGTCAAGGAACTGCGCGAGGCGACCAATGTCGGCATGATGGAGTGCAAGCGGGCGCTCCAGGAAACCGGCGGCGACAAGGCCAAGGCCATTCAGTGGCTGCGCGAACGCGGATTGGCGGTCGCCGGCAAGCGGGCGGATCGCGCCGCCAAGAGCGGCGTGATCGTGGCGAGCGCGTACGACAACGGCCGTTTGGGCGTGATGGTCGAGGTCAATTGCGAGACGGATTTCGTCGCCCGCAACGAGAACTTCCAGGCCTTCGC
>CALGXT010000032.1 GCA_937935255.1 uncultured bacterium
TCCATCCGCGGTTCATTCCTTTTCTTCGATCGTTGAATTGACGATCCGCCGGGTGCGCGAGGCGGCCGAGCGCGCGGGCTACCGCCCGAATCCGGACGTCGCCCTCGCGATGGCCGCGGTGCGCCGCGCGCCGACGACGAGTCTCGAGGGCTTGTTCGGCGTGCTGTGTTTCCAACCTTCGGGCGCGCTCGAAGAGCCGATTACCGGCGGTCTGCGGCGTCGCGCGGAGGAACTCGGATGGCGGGCCGATCCCATCCGCGTGGGCGAGGGGGCGCTGCCGCCCGATCGCCTGCGCGCCGTGCTCTCCGCGCGCGGCATTCACGGCGTCGCGCTGCTGCCGCCGCCGTTGCATCTGTCGATGCCGGAGATGGATTTGGAGAATTTCGAGGTGGTTTGCGCCTCGCCGGCGTGGAGCGCGGTTCCGGCGCTGGCCGCGCGTCCATTCGTGTTGCCCGCCCACTGGCAGAACGCGCGGATGCTGTTCGAGCGCCTGCGCGCCGCCGGTTATGCGCGCCCGCTGCTCCATATCCATGAAAGCATCGAGGAGCGCCATCAAAACACGACGATCGGCGCCTTTCTCTGGAGCCAATCGGAACGTTGGTGGAAGCGGAACATTCCTATCTACCGGGGCGAGTTGAAAGCCGACACCGCGCGCCGCCTGTTGCAACGCTATGCGCCGGATGTCATCGTCGGTCCCGGCCTCTTCGTGAAAGAGTTTTTCGAGCGCCATGTCGGGCTGCGCTTCCCGAAGGACTGCGCGTTTGTGGCGTACGCTGAGGCGATCCCGGGGGTGGCCTCCCTCGACCAAAGGCCGGAGGAATGCGGCGCTGCGGCGGCGGATTTGCTGGTGGGCATGATTCTGCACCGGGGCAGTCCGACGCCGGAGGCGCCGCGGCGGTTGCTGGTGACCGGACGCCTGCTCTCCGGTCCGACGCTGCCGATACCCGCACCGGCGAAGTCTCAGTGACGTCGGCCCCGCGGCTGGGTGGGGCGCGGAAGGCCCGCGATTTCCAGATCATCCGCCCTATATTTCGTGTCGCCGACGTCGGGCGCTCCCGTGGAGGACGCCTCCCAAGGGCGCGGACGCGTCATTCCGCGTTCCGCTCGTGTTCGTTTTGCCGTCGGTATTGCTGGGGCGTCATGCCGTAGGCGGAGCGGAACGCCTTGTAGAGGTTCGTCAGGTTGCGAAAGCCTACCGCGGGGGCCAGATCGGCCACGGAGTGGTCGGTCGTGCGCAATAACCGGCTCAATTCCTCCAGCCGTTTGCGGCGGAGCTCGTCGTTGACGCCACGGCGCAGATGACGCCGGAACGCGCGTTCGAGCGTGCGCCGCGACACGGAGACCTCGCGCGCCACGTCGTCCACCGAGAGGTCCAGATCCAGATGATCCCACAGGTAACGCAGCGCGGCCGCCACCGTCCGATCCTCCACGGCCAGCAGGTGTGTGCTCTCCCGCTCGGCGATGCCCGCCGGCGGGACGATGATCACCTGCTGGGACGGCGCCTCGCCGTTCATCAGCCGTTCGAGCAGGTCGCAGGCCGCGTGAATCCGGCCCTCCTCGTTGGGGTCCACGGAGGAAAGGGACGGCGCGAGGCTTTCGCAGATGTCGGCGTTGTTGCCGCGGCCCAGCAGCGCGACATCGGCGGGCAGACTGAAACCGGCCTCGACGGCCCAGGCGCCGTAACGCGCCGCGCGCGCATCGGTCGGCGCCAGCAATCCGAGGGGTTTCGGCGCGGATCGCAGCCAGGACGTGAACTCCCGCTGTTTCCATGTTATGCCGGACGAGGGGTTTTCTATGCCGCCCTCGGACATCTGGTGCAAAAGACATTCCATGCCCATCTCGGTCGCCCGCTTTCGGAAGCTTTCGTAGAACGGTTTCATCAATCCCAGCGGACGGCTTCCGACATACGCCACATGGCGGAAGCCGCGCTCCGCGAAATGCTCCGCCGCGAGGCGTCCCTCCGCCGCGAGGTCGGGCAGGACGGCCGGCATTCGCCGATCGCCGGGGGAGGGCGCCGTCCCCAGTCGCACCGCCGCCGGCGCTTTCGCGAGCAAGGCCCGAACATGGGGGTCGTTGGACGGTCTGTCCACCAGCGCGCCGTGCGCCTTCATTCCCCTCGGCAGGACGAAGTTGCAGTATTCCAGGTAAATCAGCCGCCATCCGCGCGCCTGCGCCTCGGCGCGCAACCGGCGATTGGGGTGGATCAGCAGCGCGACCGTTCGCGTTCCGCGCCGTGCGGCGGGCGCGCCGGCGATCGCGGGCGGCCTCTTCGATGGTATCGGCATGGCGTCGCCTCGTCCGCGGCACTATATCGCATCCGCGCATCGGGGAAAAGGCGAAGCGTTGCGAGCGCGGAATGCGGAACGGATCGAATGCGGAAGGCGGAGTGCGGAACGCGGAATTGACGCCCGCGCCAAAAGCGGATCGCGGAGCGCGAAGATGGTATTAGAGAGCCGGGAATTTGAGGGGCGCGCAATCCTATCATCGGCGGGGCGGGGGGGGCTCGCCGCCCCGCCTTTTTTCAGGCCTGCCGGTTCGCCGCCGTTGGGGATGTCCGACGGCGCCATCTTACTGGGCGTCTGAAATTTATTGCCCTGACCTGCTCGTGTAGGCATCGCGGCCTCAGCCCGCCTTCGACCTTCGGGCTACGGCGAGGTCTTCGACAAGCTGAGGCCTACGGTCCCTGGCCGTAAGGCGCGAGCTTGCTCGCGCCGCGGAGAGCGAACCTGTAAAGACCATATCGAGCACATGAGTTTCTTGTCGTTCCTGTTCAGGACGTTCTTGTCGCTTCCCGCGCCGCCCATTCCGCATTCCGCATTCGGTGCTCGGCGCTCGGCATTCAGCGTCTGTCGCAAAAGTGTATAAAAATATCCGCAATAGATGAATCGCGCCTTTTCGCCGCGCGCGGTAGCCTGACGGCGTTGAATGGTGACGGGTGGGGTCGCCGGCGGCGCGAACGCGCGGCCGGCGCAAGGATAGCGGCGGGAGCAAGACGGGAAGACAGGAAGGAAAACGGATATGAAAAACCGAATCGCAATCTGCATCTTCGCGGGATTGATGCTGGCGGGTTTGCCGGCGTTCGGCGCCAACCTCTACTGGTCCGGCACCGGCAATTGGGATACGGTCAATCAGGTGTGGGGAACCGCTTCCGGCGGGCCCTACAATCAAGCCATCTGGAATAACGCCACCAACGACACCGCCGTTTTCGAAGGCACGGCGGGCACGACGACCCTTACCGAAGGCATTACTGTGGGGGGGATCACGTTGAATGTAAAACAGACCGTCACCGGCAACACCCTCACATTGGCATCGGGGACGCAGTTGAATTCGACGGTCGGCACCGACACAACAACTACGCCGATTATATCCTCCGTCCTTTCGGGGACCAATGGTTTCACGAAGACGGGCAGCGGCTGGCTGCAGCTCAGCGCCGCGAGCAGTTCGCTCTCCGGCAATATCAACATTCAACAGGGAACATTGTACGCGGCTCACGCGGCACTGGGCACGGGCGGTCTGGTGTTCACCGGCAATTCACAATTCATCAAGGTCTACAACACGAACAACAACATGCCGGCCACGATGAGCGTGACGGTGAATCCCGGCGTCAGCGCCACGATCTCCGGCGGCTCATTTTATTTCAATGCCTATTTTGCCGGCGCGTTACAAGGGGGCGACACAAGCACGCTGACCGTTTCCCCCGGCAGCAACGTGGAGTTCCAGTTCAATAACACGAGCAACACGTTCACGGGCGCGCTCAATCTCACCGGCACTGGCACGGCCGACAACGGGAGTCGAGTCGTTTTCAAAAGTCTGCCGGACAGCGGACAGA
>CALGXT010000033.1 GCA_937935255.1 uncultured bacterium
AACCGCTCTGCCACCCCTCCAACACTGATACTTTACCGGTTTCCCGCGCGATGCTCCGCAAAGCGAGGCAAACGCGGCCGCGTTTGCCGCCCCACCGGGGCGGCATCACGTGGCCAGACCGGCGCAATAAATCCGCGGGAGACCCGGTGCCGCCAAGTCAACGCGGCTTCGCGCTCTGCCACCCCTCCAGCGGGTTGCCGGATACGCGGACGCTCCGGCGGAGGCTCGCGAGACTCTTTGAAAGACTAACCTTCCGCCGCGCGCCGCTCAAGGCCCGATGCGATTCCTCGGTGAGCGCGCCGTTCCACCTTGGGCGGCCGTAGGGCCGATGCGCTCCAGACTGAAACTTTTTTCTGCCGTTCCCGGCACGGCGGGGCCGCTTCCAGCACCCGTTTTTCATCGAGTCTGGAGTGTATCACACTTCGCGAAGTGTGATACACTCCCCGGAAAAACGAAAAGAGGGATAGATTGTGCGCTGACGCCTCGGCGATAAACTTCGGCGCGGCTCGGCGAGCGCCCTCCCCAGCCGAGCTGTCCGCGTCCCCCTCAACTGCAACAGCCGGGTTGACCGTTTTGTCGCGCCCACCATTCCATATGGCGAATCACCCGCAAGCGGTCGCGCTGCGCGACGAGGTAGTCGCAGATTTCCTCGAACCATGCGAACGGGATTGGAAGCCAGCCCTCTTCGATGCCGTGAAACGTGAGGATGTCGCCGCCGCCGGAGGCGACCACGGCCTCCAAATGCTCGAAGATTTCCTCCCGCGTTTTGAGATTCAGCCCGGCGCACCGGCGCGGCGCACGAGGTCGGGGAATCAGCCGTAGCCGCCGCAACACGGCGTCGAGCTCCTCCGCCGCGATCGGCCATTGTTCGGGGCGCAAACCGCCGGGCGAGGCATACGAAAGCGGGACATCGCCGCGCAGCCGCCGGAGATATTCGGCGCAACGCTCGATTTCGACGATCACCTCTTCCCGCGTGGATCCGCCGCGGTGCGTCCAGGTGTGATTGCCGTATCCGAAACCCTCGAAAACAGCGGGGTCTTCCCATTCGGCTTGCCGCGCCTGAAACCCGTCGGCGCCGGGACAGAGATAGAAATCCGCCGTCAATCCGCGCGCCTTCAGCGCGGGTATGGCGCGATCCAAGTGGCACGGCAAACCGTCATCGAAGAACAGCATCAAGGCCGCTTTCCCATCCGGTTCGCCGGCAAAGAGCGAACCGGCGGGGAATTTTTCGGCCCATCGTTGTCGGTTCCGCATGCTCATGGCTCTTTCGCTTTCACCGCACCGTTTATGTAGCGGCCCCGCTTCCCCCGTCCGTTGCGTTTTTGCGTTTTTCGCAGGTCCTGTCATCCGCGTTCATCCGCGCCATCTGCGGTTCGCTCTTTTGGGGGGCTGTGCGTGCGTGCGCCTGGAAATGGAGATGCGGCCCGGAGCCGTGCGGCGCGGAGACGCACACTAAAAAATGCGGCCGTTCAGGATCGTAAATCCAACGCCCGTTGATCGCGCGCGCGACATCCTCGATCGCCTCGGGCGGGACATCGCGCGTGCGCACATCCACGGCGCGCCATTCACCGTGAATACCGCTGGCCCCCAGCGCCCGATCCTCTTCGGGGCTGCGCCAAATTGACGTCAGCGCGAACTCCCAATCCCAGCGCGCGGCCGCATACGCGGCAGCCTCGAGGACGATGCGGCGCACCGTCGGGTCCAGCGCCGATGATTCCCATTCCGCTTGAATGCGCGGTTCCAGGAATTTCATGCCAAGTCCCTGCGATATCGCGCTCAGCGGCGGCGCGGCGGGCGGACGTCTTCCCAGGGACGGACGCCGACGCGGTCGGCCCAGCGCTGCCACTCGGCCGCGAGTTCCGAAACGAGTTCCGGGCGCGCGGCACCGAGGTTCTCGGTCTCGGTGCGATCGGCCTCGAGATCGTAGAGTTCCCACGGTTCGCCGTGCGAAGCGACCAGCTTCCAGTCCCCGCGCCGCAGCGCGCGATGGCCCTGGTGTTCCCAGAAAATCGTTTGGTGTCCCCCGCGCGCGCGGCCCTCGAAGAGCGGGCGCAGCGTCCGGCCTTCCTGCGGCGTCAGCGCGCGCCCGTCGAGTTCCGCGGGATAGGCAACGCCCGCAAAATCGAGGCAGGTCGGCGCCAGGTCAATGACGTGGCCGACGGCGTCGCTCAGCGCGCCGCGCCGGATGCCGGGGCCGCGCGCGATCAGCGGCGTGGCGATGCCGCCTTCGTGGACGAACTGTTTGAAGAGCCGCAGGGGGGTGTTGCTCGCGTTCGCCCACGGCAGGCCGTACGAGCGGAACGAGTCCGGCGCGCCCGTCCGCGCCTTTGGATCGCGGCTGCGCTCGATCTCCTCCGCGCAGCCGCCGTTGTCGGAGAGGAACAGTACGACGGTGTGGTCGGCGATGCCCAGGTCGTCGAGCGTTTGGAGCACGCGCCCCACGCCCTGGTCCATGCGGTCCACTTGCGCGGCATAGACGGCCATTTTTTCGGCTTCGATGGCCTGGCGCTCGGAGGAAAGCGAATCCCAGGCCGGCGCTTTCGGGTGGCGAGGCGAGAGTTTCCATTTCGGGTCCGCCAGCCCCATTTCAAGCTGCCGTTCATGACGTTCGGCGCGGAGACGATCCCAGCCGCCGCGATAGCGGTCGCGGTAGCGCGCGATATCCTCATCGTGCGCATGCAGCGGCCAGTGCGGAGCGGTGTAGGCAAGATATAGAAAGAAAGGATCGCCGGCGCGCCGGCCGGCGACGTGGTCGCGCATCATCCGGACGGCGCGCTCGGTGAAGGCGTCGGTCATATAAAACGAGCCGTCGGCCGGCGGAGTCCAAGGGGTGTCGTCCTCCGCCATTTGCCGTTCGGGATCGAGCCGCCAGTAATTGCTGGCGCCGCTGATGAGGCCAAAGAAGCGATCGAAGCCGCGGCGTCGCGGCCAGTGCGGCGGCTGCTCGCCGATGTGCCATTTGCCGCTCATGTAGGTCGCGTAGCCGGCGGGGCGCAGCAACTCCGCGAGGGTTGCGCAGCGGTCATTCAGAAAGCCCCGATAGGCCGGATGGCCGTAATCCGTCACCATGTGGCCGACGCCGGTCTGGTGGGGATAAAGGCCGGTGAGCAGCGACGCGCGCGAGGGGCAGCAGCGGGCCGTGTTGTAGAACTGCGTGAATCGCACGCCCTCCGCAGCGAGACGATCAATATTCGGCGTGCGGATTTCTCCGCCGTAGCAACCGATATCCGACCAACCCATGTCGTCCGCCAGGATCAGCACGAGGTTCGGGCGCGAGGGCTTTGCGGGATTGTTCATGATCGTTTTTCTTTCCCGTTGAAATTTCGGCAAACGGCATCCCGCCGCGCCGGCCGCCGCCGTCGCGCCGGCCAGCGCGAGAAAGCGCCGGCGCGTGAGCGGGACGCCGATGGAGATGCCGGGCGAAACAGCCATGACCGTGTCCACGCGCAGTCTATCAATGTTTTGCGCTTGCGCGCGGAAAAAATAGAGGTTGTGGGGATAGGATTGAAGACCGTGGAAAACGAGATGCTCTCAAAGCGGTTTCTCGTTTTAGGGAAACGGCTCAGGGGGAGTGAGTTGTGCAAAAGAGCCGAACAGTTTTCGCGGTTTCCACGATCGCGGCGGGCATGAAAACGTAAGACTGGAGACGGTTTTGGGATGCCGAGATTCTTCCGCGGGTGCGCGTGCGGCGGATCGCGCCGCACGAGAACGCGCGGCGGGATGCGCTGATGCGTGAACGGCATCACCTCGGCGCTGCGCAGCGGGTGGGCCGACAACGGTACTACGCGGCGGAGTTGTACGGCCAATGGGCGGCGCTGTTGGGCTGGAGCGCGGCGGCGTGGCATCCGAAAGGGCGCGAGGCGTGGATTGGCTGGAGCGTGTCTCAGCAGTCGGCGCGCCGCAGCTGGGCGTTTCACGGGCTAATATCCCCGCGCGGCTTTACCCCGTTCGATTCGAACCGCGGCGGCGGTGCTATCCCGCCGCACACTCCCGAAACTCTCGCCAAAAGGCCTGTAATTCGCGGATGGCGGATTCCGGCTGGGACGATTCGCAGACGGGGCGAACGACAGCGAAGTTGACCGCGCCGGCGGCGAGCACCTCGCGGAGGTTGCGTGCATTGATGCCGCCGATCGCGACAGCGGCGCAGGCCGAGGCCTTCACGATGCGCCCCATGCGTTCAAGACCGAGCGGCGGATCGGGCCTGGCTTTCGTCGGCGTCGGAAACACGGGGCCGACGCCGATATAATCGGGCGCAAACGTTTGCGCGGCCGCGGCCTGCGCCTCGTCGTGCGTGGAGAGCCCCCAAATGCGGATTCCCGGATGCCGCGCGCGCGCGACGGCGAGCGGTTCGTCGTCCTGTCCCAAATGCACGCCGTCGGCGCCGACTTCCGCCGCGAGATCGGGGTCGTCATTGACGATGAAATGCGTTTGCGTGTTCGCCGTGATGGCGCGCAGGCGCCGCGCCATTTCGAGCGCGCATTCCGGGTTTTCGGATTTCATGCGCAACTGTAGAAACCGCACGCCGGCGGCGACCGCCGCCTCGGCGCAGCGTTCGTAGCCGGCGATCGGATTCGTCAAAATGACATACAGTCCGAACGGCTCTACGGCCGCGCGCCGAACCGGCGCCGCGGCGCCGCGGTTCTCGGACGCTTCTTTCACGGCGCGTTCGATTCGGCGCGCAAATCGGCCATCAGCAAGCCCGCCAGCTTGCGCCCGCTTTTGAGCATACCGCCGAAAATCGGCCCCATGCGGAATCCGCCCTGCACATTGTTGGCGGCCATGCCGGAGGCGTAGAGGCCGGGGCACAAACGCTTGGTGTTCTCGACGGTGGTGCGCTCGCCGCTTTCCATCCACATCGGCTTTTCGCCGAGGATTCCGCCGGTGGGCGAATCAATCAGGAGGCCCGCTTTTCGGGTGACCATCGCCACGACCTCGCTCGGATGGCCGGTGCCGTCCACGACGGCGCGCGCCGTGATCACCAGCGGATCCACGTGCATCTGAAGCCGATGCACCGGAGTCCAATTGATCACCACGCCGCAGATGCGCCCGTCGCGCACGACGACGTCCTCGACCTTCACGGCGTTGAAAATGACCGCGCCGGCGCGCCGCGCGCCGTAGATCAAGGCGCCGGCCATTTCGACGGCGTCGCAGGTGTGATAGTCGTCGCCGACGGATTCCGAGGCCACGCCGAAGTCCGCGAGGATCGGTAAGGCGTCGGTCTGCACGACGACTTCGTTGAGCAGCATGCCGCCGCCCCAGATTCCGCCGCCGGGGGCCAGCTTGCTTTCGAAGACCGCGACGCGATATCCGGCGAGCGCGACATCGCGCGCGGCGACCAGTCCGGAAGGACCGGCGCCGACGATCGCAACGTCAATCGAGAGATGCCGTTCCAGCTTCGCGAAAAAGCGCCGCACGATCGCGGCGCTGATTTTTTCCTCTTGCAGAGGCAGGTTCATCATCGCGCTCCGTTGCGATCCGTGAAACGGCGGCGTCAGTCTCGAACGCCCGCCGCGAACAGACCGGTTCGCGGTCGGCGCCCGAGCGGGGGAAAGCGGAATCGGAAGGCGTGAAACGGCCCGAAGATCATGGCTATTCCCTACGCCGGCATTACCCGGATCAGGTTCATGGGTATATTCTCAGCCGCGCCGAGCGCAGCACCCCAAAGCTTAAATTCGGCCGCCAACAAACGGCGTCTTTGAAAGAATATCACGAAAAAGATAAAAATCAATTTTTCTTTGCCCGGACACGGCGCGGGGCAACATTCCTCCGACACCACCACCGTTTAGCGCTGCTGCAGGATTTTCGCGCCGCCGAGATCGCCCAGCCCGACCTTTTGAAGATCGGTCCATAGGGTTCCGGGGCCCGCATGCAAAATGCCCACGCGCAAATCGGGGCTCAACCCCTGCGCCAGGGCGTATAGCGCATAGGCGGCGGGATCGCCGAACGCCTTGATCTTCATCTGGTAGCCCTGCGCTTTTTCTCCTTCGACCTTCCGCACCACCTCCGCCGCCGCGCGCCCGCCCACCAGCTCCGTTTCCGCCCGGAGCGCGGCGGTGTCGCGTTCAATTTCCGCCACACGGCGCCCCGTTTCAGCCGCGATTTCCGCCACTTTCTTCTCCTGATCGGCCTTGATCTCCGCGCGAAGCCGCTCGGTTTCCTGCTGCACTTGCTCGCCGCGCTGCGCGATCAGCGAGATTTCCGTGTTCAATTCCGCTTGCTTGCGGGCGGTGTTCTGTTTCTCGCGGTTCGTCAGGTTTTGTTCGTTGGCGATGCTGGCCTGCCGAATGGGGTCGAGAATCTGCATCGGAACGTTCACGTGCCGAATCAGCGCATTGTGCACCTCGATGCGCCGCTCCTCCAGCGCCTTCGAGAGCGCCTCCGTGAGGTCCGCCTGGAACCGCTCGCGGCCCTCGCCCATGATGAAATCGGTGGCGCGATAGGCGGAGCCTTTGAGCCGCGCGATGGAGAGAATCTGCGGCATGATGATCTTGTCCACCACCGCCGGCAGATCGCCGAACGCGCGGAAGATGCCGGCGATACGCTCCGGCCGCATCTCGAACTCGACGGTCATGTCGAGGCTGATTTCGAAGCCGTCGCGCGACGGAAATTCCACGTACTGATTCAACGTGAATGTCGAGAGCCCCTCCGCGTGCGGACGACCCGGCGGCGGGGCCTTGGCCGCCGGCGCGGGCGCGCGGCGTTGCGGCAACGACGACGCGGAGTCCATCTGTTTCGACGAGGCGAGATACGACTCGCGGCGCGCGCGCTGTTCCACGAGCACATTGCGCTGCAGCTCTTCAATCGCCTGCGCCTGCTGCTGCGCCGGTTGTGCGAGCACATTCTTCGTCACCACCGCGCCGCCCTCGCGGCCCAGCAGCGAGACCTGATTCAAGCCGATCTCCAACACGTCAATCTTGTACTGCCTTGGATTGACGTAGTAGAGGCCCGGTTGCAGGATGTCCGCGCGCACGCCTTTCTGGCCGGGCGCGGCGAACTGGCCTTCCGCGGCCTGGGCGCCGGCGAGCGAAGTGACCACCCCGACATAGCCGATCGGAATGCTGATCGCGTCCACCACCTCGATCTCGTAGCCGAAGGGATTCAGGCGATACTTGCCCGGCCCCAGGACGCCGCGCCAAATGCCCTTCTGGCCCGGGTCGGCCAAAAACTCCCCTGGCGGCGGCGCCGCGCCGACCTTCGAAGTCACCACGCCGACCTTTCCGGCCGGCACTTCGATCAACGGTAGAATCCGGCGTTCGAAAACGATCGGGTTGAGAAAATACCGTCCTTCGCCGAGCACCTCCTCCTGAATGCCTTTTTGACCTTTTCGGGCCAGAATCTGACCCGGCGGCAAATCCTCGCCGGTTTTGGCGGTGATCACCGCCATGTAGCCCGGCGGAACGTAGAAGCGGCAAACGCCCCACTGCCAGAACAGCCAGGCGCCGAAGACGATCAGCGCCAATATCAGAAGGGTCGAAAGGATGCTTTTGTTCATCGGACGGCCTCCTTTGCCGCGGGCAGCAACGGACGAAACACCGATCCCAGCCCGTCCGGACCGTCGGCGCTCAAAATGGAAACGATGCGCGGCGCGAGGCTTTGATAGAAGGTGAACCGCGCGAGATTCATCGCGCCGCCGAACGCGGCGGATTGTTCGGCGATCACGCCGGCCTGCGCCTCGTTATCGAGCCGGATCACCTGTTGTTCGGCCTCGGCGAGTTTCAAGCGCGCCTCCGCCTTGAAGCGGGCGGACTCGAGATTCAGCCGCGCCACTTCCAATTCGCGCTGCGCGGCGGTGACGCGCACCGCCTGATCCTGCTCGGCGGAAATCACCGCCCGAATGCGCAGCGTCTCCGCTTCGACTTTCGCCTTGTTCTGCAACGCCAGCATTTCCTGGCGGGTCAGCTCGGCGCGGGATTTGGCCTGCTCGATCTGCTGCTCGAACTTCTTGGCGTCTTGCACCGCCACCTCGCGCTCGCGGATGATCGAGGCGATCTCGTCCGGCGGCTGGATGTTGCGGATCAGCACGGAACGGACGGCGACGCCCCAGGGCGCGCATTTCTCCCGCAGGTGCGCCTCCAGCCGGTCTTGAAAACGCTGGCGGGTCTCGCCGACGATGTAGTCAATGGCCGGATTCTTGCTGCCCTCGATGCGGCTGAATCCGCGGGCGCGCGGCAGGATCACTTTCTTGAGGATGTCCTCCATGTCGCCGACCCGGTGCGTCACGAGCGCGGCGCTCTCCGGGGCGATCGCGAACTCGATCGTGCCCTCGACGTTCACCGTGAAGCCGTCCAACGTCAGAAAGCTGATCGAATCCTCGCCGCTCATCTCGAAGCGCTGGCTTTGAAGACTGACCTCGACGACGTGATAGACGAAGGGGTTGAGGTAATGGGTGCCGGCCTCTTTCACCTCGGCCAGCACGCCCTTGAAGCGGCTCGGATCCGCGTCCTGTGCCTTTCCGGGAACCAGGAAGGTGTTGCGCAGCTCCGCCGGCAGATCGTTTTCCAGGGGATCGGCGCCGACCAGCGAGGTCACAACGCCGACGTGGCCGGGGCGGATGGCGATCGCGTCGAAAAGCTGCACCCGCTCGGCGTAAGGGTTGATGCGGTATTTGCCGGGCGTGAGCACCTCGGTCAATATCCCTTTCGTCCCCTCGCGCGCGAGAATCTCGCCCGGCGGCAGATTCGCGCCATAGAGACGGGTAACCACGCCGAGTTTTCCGGGCGGTACGTCGGTGATTCGCTCCAGCCGCCAGCTCCACGTATAGGGATTCCGAAAATAGCGGCCCTCCGGAAGCACTTCCAATTGAATGCCTTTGTAGCGCGGATCGGTCGCAATGATCTCGCCGGAGGGCAGCGGTTCGCCGGTCTTTCGAATCAAAACCGCGATCTGCCCGGCGCCCGGTTCAATACGGCAGGCGAACCAAATAAAGGCCGGCAAAAGGAGCAGAACCGCGAGTGCGATGACAAAAATCACCGCGCCCAGCGGAGCGGTCCGCGGCGGCGGAGGGCCGCTCGGACGCCGTCGCGCGCTATTCAGCGGCGGCGGAAAGGGGCTGTCGGGGTCCGTTCCGTTCATGCGCCATCTCCCATACCGCTTCGGTTCCATTTGAGCGGGCTGGCGGTGAACATAGCCCGCAGGTCAAAGACCTCCAAGACAAATCACGAAGGCCCTTCGGACGCCGATTGGGTTGCAAGCTCGAAGCTCAAAGTCCGAAGTCCGAGCGGCGCGCCCAACGGCCCCGCCCCCGGCGAACGGTAGGGCGCGCCCGTCCCGGCTTTGCCGGGCCGAGGCTGACGGCGGCCCGCCGCGCCGGAAAATATGGGGACAGAGAATAAGAATTTTGCCTAACATGCTTTCTACCAGTGCAATACGGCGGAGTCCGGGACGAAGTTAGAGGCAAGAAAGAAAAAGAGGCGCGCTTCCGGCGGTGTATCACACTTCGCGAAGTGTGGTACAGTGCGCAAGTCCTGGCGGAAACACCCGGACACGCTCCAAATTGCCTGTCCCTAGTTCCCCAGTTCCCGCTATGCGCTGGGCCGAGGCAAGCCAGCTTGGCGGGGTCTTGCCGACCTGATCGAGAAGGGACAGGGAAAAAGAAGCCGCCCCAAAACCGCCGATCAACGAAGCGAGGAACAGGCCGGACAGGGGCGCCGGCCGGTTCCATGGCAGGCGGTGCAAATGATGAGGGTCGTTTCTTCCGTGTAACCTTTCCCTCCGCAGAAGGGACACGGCATATCCCTTTCCGGACCGCCTGTTCGCGGCTTGTTTTCCGCCTTCAAATCCTTGCTCCCTGCCGTGGTTTCTCCACGGCCGCCGCTCAAGCGGGATTTATAGCGACCGGTGCCGCCGCAATGCCGGCAGGGAACACGAACGACGCCCATCACCCGGCCGGTACCGCCGCAGACATCGCAGGCGACAAATCCTGTTCCGCCGCACGTCGCGCAGTCTCTCGCCGCCTTCGCGCCGCCAGAGCCTGACGGCGTCGAAACCCCGCCGCCTGAGTCGCCCGATTCCGAGGCCGACGGACCGCCGCGATAAATCTGCCAGCCAACGAAGGCCAGCGCAATCAAAGCGACCATCAGAATAAAATTCAGCGCTTTATTCACAGGCCCACGGCGCGGAACGTGCGATCCACGTCCCGATAATGCCGCCCCTCATCGAACAGGTCATCCAACTCGCGGCCATTGAGCGCGGCGGCGACTTCGGCGTCCGCCGCCAGAAGCGCCCGGAAGTCTTCCTCGCCTTCCCAGGCGCGAAGCGCATTGCGCTGTACGATCCGATAAGCGTCTTCCCGCGAAAAGCCTTTCTCCGTCAATCGCAAAAGCACCTGCTGCGAATGGATCAAGCCCCGCGTCAGATCGAGATTTTGCCGCATGCGTTCCGGGTGGACGCGCAAACCGCGCACGAGCGCCTCGAGTTTGGAGAGCATATAATCCAGCGCGATGGTCGCGTCCGGCAAAAGCACCCGCTCGGCCGAGGAATGCGAAATGTCGCGCTCGTGCCAGAGCGCCACGTTTTCCATCGCGGCCACGGCGTAACCCCGCAAGAGTCGAGCCATACCGCAAAGGCGCTCCCCGATGATGGGATTCTTTTTGTGGGGCATGGCGGAGGATCCCTTCTGGCCCTTGCCGAAGAATTCCTCCACCTCGCGCACCTCCGTACGCTGAAGATGCCGGAACTCCTGCGCCCAGCGCTCAACAGACGATCCGACCAGCGCCAGCGCGGCGACATATTCGGCGTGGCGATCCCGCTGCAAAATCTGCGTCGAAATCGCCGCGGGGCGAAGTTTGAGTTTGGCGCAAACGTACTTCTCGACGCGCGGATCGAGGTGCGCGTGCGTCCCCACCGCGCCGGAAAGCTGGCCGACCCGGACGATTTCCCGCGCCGCCTCCAGCCGGCGCACCGCCCGGCCGAACTCGTCGTACATCAGCGCCATTTTCAGGCCGAAGGTGATCGGCTCGGCATGAATTCCGTGGGTGCGCCCGATCATCGGCGTGCGTTTGTATCGGCGCGCGAGCGCTGCGGCGGCTTTGCGCACCGCTTTCGCGTCGGCGATCAACAAGTCCGCGGCTTGAACCATTTGCACCGCCAGCGCGGTGTCCAGCACGTCCGAACTGGTCATTCCTTTGTGGATGAAACGCGCCGAAGGCCCCACATGTTCCGCGACATTGGTCAGGAACGCGATGACGTCGTGATTGGTTTCTTTTTCGATCTCTTCGATGCGGGCGACATTGAAGTCCGCTTTGTCCTGGATGTTTTTGAGATCGGATTGGGGAATCTCCCCCAGGCGGTGCATCGCCTCGCACGCGAGCACCTCAATGCGGAGCCAGATGCGGAACTTGTTCTCTTCGGACCATATAGCGCCCATCTCCGGGCGGGTATAACGCGGAATCATGGCCGTCGCAGCTCCCGACGAAAGGTCCGATGGCGGGCCCTCTCGTTCGCCGCCGTTCTTACCAACGCGTACGCGGTTCCGTCAAGGCGCGACCCGAGGGGTCGAACGGTTTCAGCGGATCGTACGCGGAAGAACCCCATGGACGGTAGGAAGGCGAAAACGACGGCGATGATGATGGCGACGACGACGAGCCCGGCGTTCCCGTGGAGGCGTCCCGATACGAAAACGACGGCTCGCTCGCGGCCAAGGATGGGAAACTATCCGATGAGGATGTACGAAACCCGGAGGAGAAAATATCGCCGCGCCGACCGTAATTATCCGGCGAGCCGATCAGCAGCGGGCGCTCCGGCGCCGGCGCGCTCGGCGCCGCGATCGGCTTCATGTTTTCCAACGGAGAACGCAAAGCGCCGGTGGCCCATCGAGACACGCCATCGCCCGGCGCGGAAGGCGAATCACCGACCGCTCCCGACCCGACAGACGGTACGAGGCTTTCCATCCGATGCGCCGCCCGAAGTTCTTCGAAGTCCCGTTGCGCATTCGACGGCGGCGTTTCAGTCCGCGCGGAACCCATATTCGGATCAACGCCGTATCCTCTGCCGCCCGACGCGGCATTCGATTCCGACGACGCACCGCCGCCGCGATCCGCTGCGGAAGTTGCGGCCGGCAAAGGAGGCAATGCCGGTGCATTCACGCTCGGCGTCAATTGAATGTTGTAGCGCGCCGTGTCCGCAACGCGCCAATCGGCGCGGCTTTCCGGCATCGAACTCGAAGGATACATGATCGGGGGCGGGGGACGATAAATCGGCTCCTCTACCTCGCTTGCTTCCTCCGTTTCCTCTTCGTTCTCGGGCGCCTTGACGGATTTTCCCGCGGTCCGCGGCGCGCGATTCGGCCCCATGGCGCCCCGTATTTCATCCGCCAGCCACCCCCAGTCGGTTTTGACGACGGCGTTGGCGCCGGTGAGCGTCACCCCCAACAGATCGGCCACCGGTGTGATAACCCAGAGATCGCTTTTTTCCGACTCCTCCTTGTCTTCCGGCCGTTTCAAACGAACGGCAGGCGCCGACAAGGGCCGCCAGCCGGTTACCGATATTTCCCCCAAAGGCCTTGGTTCGTCTTCCGACGGCCGCGGCGCGGCAGGAGTTTTCTCCGTTTCCGGCAATTTTTGAACTTCCCCCGGTTCGTGAAGGCGGACCACCGCATCGTATCGGCGCCGCACCCGCCGCAGGGGGGGGGCGGCGGGGACCGCGGGCGCGTCTTCCGCCGGCGCCAGTGCGACCAGCGACAACACCCCCAGCGCCGCGCCGAAGGCCCAACGTCCGACGGCGATGCGGCGTCCGGCTTCATCGGCGGCAGAATTTCTGCGGGGTAGTTTCATCGCGTTCGATATTTTCACACGATACGCTCTCGAGTACAATTACTAAGACTTGAGTCCGCGTTTTGCGCTCAATATGCGGCGGCTCGATTTTCGGTAATTCGGCGCGCCGCCGTTCGAATCGAATGAATCGCGCGATACCCATGCAGTCCGACACCATCGCCGCGTTGGCCACGGCGCCCGGCGAAGCCGGAATCGCCATTGTCCGTATTTCGGGACCGAATACGCTGGCGATCGCCGATCGGGTGATTGTCTGCCGTCCGCCTCGGCCGTCGGCGCGGGCTTCCCACCATGCGTTTCTGGCGCATATTCGAGGCGAAAGCGGACGCTTCTTGGACCGAGCGCTGATCCTCCCTATGCGCGCGCCTCGATCTTACACCGGCGAAGATGTCGTCGAAGTTCAATGTCATGGCGGCCGTATGGCGTGCCGGCAAATTCTGGCGGCCGTTTGCGCAGCCGGAGCGCGCGTCGCCGAACCGGGCGAGTTCACGCGCCGCGCATTCCTAAACGGACGCATAGACTTGTTGCAGGCCGAAGCCGTTCTGGATCTTATTCGCGCTCAATCGGATAGGGCCGCCCGCATGGCGCTGGAACAATTGGAAGGGCGTCTGACCGATCGGGTCAATAGCCTCTATCGCGAGACCATGGCCGCGGCGGCGGCTATTGAGTCGGCGATTGATTTCATTGAAGAAATTAGCAGTGAAGAAGTTGCAAATGAGGCGCTTCCTCACATCAGGAGGGCTGTTGATGAGGCCTCGAGTCTTCTTTCAACGTCGAACGGCGGACGAATTTTGCGCGAAGGCCTCCGAGTCGCCATCCTCGGACCTCCCAATGCCGGCAAATCCACGCTTTTCAACGCCCTTCTTGGGTATGAAAGGGCGATTGTCACGCCCCATCCCGGAACGACGCGCGACACCATCGAAGAGTCTATGGTTATCAATGGGATCCCAATTCGCCTGACGGATACTGCGGGTATTCGAGAAACGACCTGTGAAATCGAATCCCTGGGTGTTGATCGCTCAAAAATGGAATTAAATAAGTCAGATGTCATTGTTTATGTTGTAGATGCAAATATTGGAATTTCATCGTCCGATCAACAGTTAATCGAGCAAGCCCATGGGGCAAAAGTCCTGATCGTATATAACAAATCGGACACTTGCGGTTTCGAAAAGAAGCACCACCAACACGGCATCGCCGCTTCCGCGCTAATGCTGAAGGGGATGGACGAAATTAAATCTGCGATATCGGCGATCTTCGCCGCCGCCGGAGAGCAGGAATCCGACGTATTTGTGTCCGAGCGCCACACACAGCAACTGAGGAAGGCGATCAGTGAACTGAAATCTGCAGAAAAACTATTGAATGGCCGAATGGGTGACCGCTTACCCCTGGCGGCCCTGCATATCAAATCCGCCGCCCTGGCTATTGGGGAAATCACCGGACAAGAGTACCAATCTGACTTATTGGATTCTATCTTCAGCCGCTTTTGTGTCGGAAAATGAAATTATTCGATGTTGTTGTAATTGGCGCCGGACATGCGGGCTGCGAAGCGGCGCTGGCGTCCGCGAGACTGGGCGCTCGGACGCTCCTGGTCACGCTTGACTCTGAAAAAGTCGCCCGCATGTCCTGCAACCCATCTGTCGGAGGATTGGCGAAATCCCATATAGTCAGCGAAATAGACGCACTCGGCGGTGAGATTGGAGTCAATACGGATTTTACATCCATTCATTTCAAAACCTTGAACACAAGAAAGGGCCCCGCTGTTCGCGCGATACGCGCCCAGTGCGACAAAGAAGAATATCCCCGACGAATGCTGAAAACCCTCCTGCGCACCAAAAACCTCACATTGTTGGAGGACGAGGCGATTTCAATAGAAAGAAGGCCGAATTCATCATTGAATGTGAGGTTGAAAAAGGGAGGCGCTATCGAAACGGCCTGTTCCGTCGTTTGCGGCGGAACTTACATGAACGGGCGTATTTTTGTTGGAAAAGAATCGCAGAGCAAAGGGCGATTCGACGACCCATCAGCCGACAGCCTTTCCGAATCGCTCAAAGCGCTCGGCCTTCGGTGGGGCCGGCTAAAAACGGGCACGCCGCCCAGGCTGCACCGGGAAAGCCTGGATTATGGCTCAATGACCATACAGCATGGTGAAGATCCGCCACCGTTTTTCTCTTGGAATCTACGGAGAAAAACATTGTTCCACGTGGAACCAGAAAAGGATTCGGAACGGGGATTCGCAAAGTTGTTCCACGCGGAACCCTCGTTCTCAGAAATTCCAGCTTGGCCGCCGGGAGTTGGTCAAGTTCCTTGTTTCGTCACCAAAACCACAGCGAAGACACATGAAATTATTACGAAAAACTTGAGCAATAGCGCTCTTTATGGCGGTTTGATATCCGGAACCGGTGTCCGGTACTGCCCCTCTATCGAGGACAAGGTGGTCAAGTTCCCGGGCAGGGAATCTCATCACGTATTTATAGAACCGGAGGGACGGAACAATATTCGTATCTATCCTAACGGCACATCCAACTCGCTTCCAGAGGATGTTCAGGTTGAGATGATACGATCCATTCCGGGGTTGGAGCATGCTGTATTTATACGTCCTGGATATGCCATCGAATATGATTTTTTCGATCCTACGGACCTCTTTCACACATTGGAGTCGAAATCCATCCCCGGTCTCTATCTGGCCGGCCAGGTCAACGGAACAACAGGGTATGAGGAGGCGGCGGCACAAGGTTTTATTGCCGGCGTCAATGCGGCAAGAAAGGCATTGGGGAGAGCGGCTTTCGTGCTTCGAAGAGATGAAGCCTATATCGGTGTTCTAATAGATGATCTGGTATTGCGCGGGGTTGACGAACCCTATCGTATGTTCACTTCGCGCGCGGAGAATCGCCTAAGCCTCCGACAGGACAACGCGGTGTTTCGACTGACGGAAAAGGCGGAAGAATTGGGGATAGTGCCCCGCGAAGACATTGCATTCAGAAAAAAATGGAAAACATTCATTGAATCCGAAGTTCGTCGAATAAATACAAGTTTTTCTGGTGGAATAAGTTTGGCTTCAATCATGATTTCGGAAGGTCTATCCTATAACGACGTTTCAAAGGGGAGCGGCGCTCCAAATTTTATTGCGGATCAAATAGAAACGGATATCAAGTACCAAGGCTATGTGGAAATAGAACGACGAAACAGTCAGCGCCAAACCGACCTCGAATCTGTTCACTTGCCCGCAGACCTTGATTACCAGGTGATTTCTTCTCTGAAAACCGAAGCCCGACAAAAACTATCCAGGATCCGTCCTCGAACGTTGGGCCAGGCCGCGCGCATCCCCGGAGTCAGTCCCAGCGATATTTCGCTGCTAATCGTGTGGTTGCGTTCGCGCGGCCAAGTTTGATTTCAGCCGAGCGAGACGCCGCGCCGTCCGAACCCAACAGTTCAAGGCGCTCAAGTCCGGCGCGCCCCTGTGATGACTTCTGATTCTCATCGCCGGGCTTTCTTGCCGAGAGCCCCTCGGCGAGCGCAATACTTGACGGCCTTGATTCCAAGGCATAATTTGGAGCCGGATTCGCGGGATTTGGGTTTTCACACATGGCTTGCAAAATCATGCTGGTGGACGACGAAGAAACTTTCCTCAAGTTTCTTGGGCGCTTGGTCCGCGAAGGATGTCCCGGCTGTGAAGTCCTTGCTTTTTCGGACGGCCTCGAGGCGGAGAAAAGCGCGCCCCTGCTACAGCCCGACATCATCCTGATGGATGTTCGCATGCCGAATACGGACGGACGCGATATCTGCCGAAGACTCAAAAATAATCCCGCGACGTCCGATATCCCGATATTGTTGCTTTCCGGCGCTTTTACAGAATCGGAGCATCTTTTCACCGGCATGGAATCCGGCGCCGACGGATACTTATGCAAGCCGTTCGTCCCTTCGGAATTGATCGGCAAAGTGCGCGCCCTCATTAAAGCGCGCGAAGAAACCCGCGCTCCGACGGATGTCCCGTCTCGAAGCCGTATCAAGCAAGCGGAAGCGATCGGCTTGCTGACCTCCGATATCGCGAACGATTTCAATAATATGCTCACGGCGATACTCGGAAATGTCGCGCTGGCCAAGACTTCGTGTCGTGACGAACAAAAGCTCCATGAATATTTGGAAGCTGCTGAATCCGCGGCTTTCCGGGCCAAAAATATTGCGCAACAGCTTGCCGGTTTGTCGGTTGCGGTGCGACCGACGAAGTCGCCGATCCACGTGGCTCCGATTTTGAGATTTTTAGTCGCTCAGCTTCTGGTTCCTAGAAACATATCGGTCCGCATTCGGATGGACGCCAATCTGGATCTGGCCCTGGCGGATGCGCACCTGACGCACCTTGCGCTCGAAAGTATCATCGAAAAGATGCTGGAGGACTCCGCAGGAGACTCCGTTGAAATCGCCGCGCAAAACTTCAAGCTGCCCGGCAGGTCGGACGCTTTGGATCGCCTAAAGCCCGGACAATACGTTCAAATCCGAATTCACCGCCCCGACACCAAATTTTCTGAGCCGACGGCATGGGTCGCCAATCTCGATTTGGATTTGCCCATAGCGAACTCTATTATCCGCCGGCTGACAGGGGAAATCCGTATGCGAAAAAGAAAGGAACAAATAGTTGATGTAGAACTATTTATTCCTTCTGTCACCCCGATTGGTTCCGCGCCCATTTTGTCTCCCGCATCACAGGGCGAACCCCAAAAAGCTTCTCGATCCCCTCGCGTGCTGATCATGGACGACGAAGAGGCGGTGCGAAAGTTGCTGGCCTGCGGATTGGGACTCAAAGGCTTTGACGTGGACGTTGCTGGCTGCGGAGAAGCGGCTCTACAAATGTATCGGGATGCGCAACGCGCGGGGCGGCCGTACCAGGCGGTGCTTCTGGATCTTTCGGCGCCCCCGGGAATGGGAGCGCTGGAAACATTGCAGCATTTGCGACAATTAGATAGCGGCGTTCGGGCGATACTGTGCACCGGCTACGCATCCGATCCGGCGCTGATGGATTATAAGGCACATGGGTTTTACGCCGCGGCGCCAAAGCCCTTCAACTTGAATGACCTGATTGAGATCATCAAGCGCGCGATCGCCGATCATCCTTCCGCCTGAATGGGCCCGGCAGGGGTCGAACCTGCGACCAGAGGATTATGAGTCCCCTGCTCTGACCAACTGAGCTACGGGCCCGGATTCGCGGTTGACCGGCGAGCGTAAATTTACTATATTTTCCCGCGATCCGCCGTCAAACTCACTGCCGGATGGTGTAATGGTAGCACCGCAGATTCTGGATCTGCTTGTCTAGGTTCGAATCCTAGTCCGGCAACCAACTCCCGAGCCGCTTACGAGATCATCATGGGCATGATCACGTACAGGAAAGGCTCTTCCGTTTTAATCACGCCGGGACTCGTCGGGCTGGAAATCTCCATGAAGATTTCGTCCGAGACCAGATATCGCAGCGGCTCGGCCAACAGCGTCGGATTGAACGCGACACTGATTTCGGCCCCGTCGTATTTGACGGGAACTTCTTCCCGCGCTTCGCCGATATCCACGGAAGAGGCCGTAATGACGACGCGATTTTTCTGAAACACCAACTTGACCGAGTTGCTTTTCTCGCTCGTCATCAAGGCCACACGACGCACCGCATTCATGAACAGTTCCCGCTCCAGGACGATACGGTGATCGGCCGGCGCCGGAATAACCTGCGCGAAGTTGGGATACGCGCCATCCAGCAGTTTGGAGTAGACAGTCAGATTGTCCGTGTCAAAAATGACTTGGCTGGCCGTGGCCCGAATGCGAACCTGTCCGTCATCCCCCAACGACCGGATCAATTCCGCGATGGCTTTGGACGGGATCACCAGATCCAACGCCACCTGGCTATCCACCTCCACATCCTGCTCGACCAGCGCCAGACGGCGTCCGTCCGTCGCCACCGCGGACAGCCGCCCTTCCTTGAAGCGCAGGAGCACGCCGTTGAGTATGGGCCGGCTCTCATCGGTCGAGGCGGCATAGCCCGTACGCTGCAACATGGCTTTCAGCAGTTTCTGATCCACCGCCAGAGCCTGTCCGCCTTCCGCGGTCGGCAGCGCCGGGAAATCGTTCGCGGAAATGCCTCGGATGGAAAAGAAAGCAGATCCGGAAACGATTTCGGCGGTTTCATTCGCCCCCAATTCGATTTGAACCTCGTCGGCCGGCGCTTCGCGTACGATGCTGGCGGTGAATTTCGCCGGCACCGTCGTCTCTCCGAACTCCGCCACATTGGCTTCGACGGATACGCGCACGCTGAGATCCAGATCCGTGGCCGTCAAATGGACCGCATCCTGTTGGGCCGCCACCAAAATATTGGACAAAACAGGAATCGGGCTGCGGGGATTGATAACCGTCAAAACCTTTTGCAAGCCTGCGGAAAGTTTTTCTTTGCTGGCGGTGAACTTCATTTTCAGCTCCGTGGTTGCCTTATGGACAGGCCAATATATCGGGATGTTTCATATATACAAGAAAACACTCTCATTATTACGGTTGTCAATATGTGGGGCAACCCATGAAAAGGCGGTCGTTCGCTTTGATGGAAGCGGTCGAAACGAATCGGAAGGTCTGTGCATAACCCGTGCGGCATTGGGAAGGCGGCCCGTTTTGGACGGACGGCGACCCGCTGTGAACATCTCGGCGCGCGTTATCCACAGGGAAGCTGTGAAGAATTCGATCAAGGTTGCTGCAAACGCTCTCGCAGCGCGTCAATCGTCTCTCGAAACGCGGGGTCGGAACGCATCCGGTTTTCCACGGCGCGGCAGGCGTGAATGACCGTCGCATGATTTCTTCCAAATGCTTCGCCAATGGCGGGCAGCGAGTGAGGGGTCAGCGTACGGCTCAGGTACATCGCGACCTGTCGCGGAAACGCGACGGATTGCGGCCGCCGTTTGCTGGTCATATCGGCCAAACGCAGATCGAAGGTCTCCGCGACGGCTTTTTGTATGGCATCCACGGAAATCTGCCGGGCGGCCTTTTCCACCGTATCGCGCAACAAACGGGACACGGTTTCGACGTTGATCGGCTGGCGGCACAGCGACGCGTAGGACACCACGCGAGTCAATGCTCCTTCCAGTTTTCGGATGTCGGTTCGGAAGTTCTCCGCGATAAATTCCATCACCTCCGGCGGGAGCGTGATATTCATGCCGGCGGCTTTTTTGCGGAGGATGGCCAATCGCGTTTCCAGGTCTGGCGGCGAAAGTTCCGTGACCAAACCCCAGCCGAAACGAGAAACCAGACGCGGCTCGAGACCGACGATCTCGGCGATCGGACGATCGCAGGTCAACACGATTTGTTTTCGCGCGTTCGTCAGGGCATTGAAGGTGTGGAAGAACTCTTCCTGAATCCCTGTCTTCCCCGCGAGAAAATGAACGTCATCCAGCAACAGAACATCCATTCCGCGGTACTTTCGACGGAAATCGTTGGTCGTCTTGTTCAAAACATAGTCCACAAACTCGTTCAAGAAAGATTCGGCGGAAACGTAACACACGCGGGCGGAATGGGCAGTACGGTAGACGGCATGCCCGATGGCTTGCATCAAGTGGGTCTTCCCGAGTCCCGATCCGCCGTAAATCAGAAGCGGGTTGTAAGCTTGCGCCGGCTTATTGGCGACCGCCATGCAGGCGACGTGGGCGAACGTGTTGGAGGGTCCCACCACAAAATTATCGAAGGTGAACGCGGGATTCAGCGCCGGCGCCGTACGGGCTTCCGTGGATTTTCGGCGCGGCGCGCGCGGTTCCGGCGGTTCCAGCGGCGCCGGTTCCGGTCGGGGTTCTGAATCCACTTGAAAAACGACTTCTTCAGATTTTCCGCGTTCCTCCAATAGACATTGCTGCAGAAGGGGGAGATAGTTTTCCTTCAACCAAAGCACATAAAAATCATTGGGCACCCCGAGAACAACTTTGCCCTTTTCCCACGACAAGGGGCGAATGACTTCGATCCAGCGTGAAAAAACATCCGCGGAGACTCGTCCCTTAATCCGAAGCAAAACCGGTTCCCACAACGCCGAAAGGCTTTCCTTTGTCACGGTTCCAGACCCCAAAAAGGCTTGAAAAATGCTAAAAACAGCGTAATTATCAACAAGTTATCAACACGCGCCGATCCACCCTTGCGCGCCGAGCAAGCTCGGACGGTAAGGAATGAAAGCGGCGCCCTCAAGCGGAAAAATGGCGGCCTCAACTTTCTTGCATGTGCTATCAATATCTTGTTGTAGATGCGTTCTTTAGGCACAAAATATTGACAATGTTCACTTATTATGTTGGGGAACATTGATTGCTGAGGGCTAAAGTAGGCGGGACGTCTCTTACAGATTTCAAAGTGTATCGGATCAATTGTTTGCGGCAAATTAGAAAAAATGCCTAAGAAACTAACAACCCCCAGCCTTTTTGTCGGTCCGCCGTCCGATACGGCGGATATTCAATATCTTACAGGGTTTACGGCGACTGATCCGGTGGCGCTGCTTTTGGTCGGCGGCAAGAGGACTCTGGTGGTTCCGGATCTGGAGCTGGTTCGAGCGAGGAGTTGCGATCCGGGAGCGCGGGTGCTGTTGCCTTCTGAGCTGCCGAAGCCGCCCGAGGGCATCACGGGGGTGGGCGCGTGGCTTCTAGGCTTGTTGTGCAGAGCGAGAGTGCGGCGAGTGCGGGTATCGCGTTGGTTCCCGGTCGCATGGGCGAAAATGTTGGAACAGCAGGGAGTGCGCCTGGAGGTTTCAGATGGAGCGCTGCTGCCGGAGCGTGAGCGCAAACGCGCGAATGAAATTACGGCGCTCGAAAAGGCGCAGCGCGTCGCGATTCGCTGCATGCGCAGCGCGATCGCGATCATCGGCGGCGCGGAGATCGGCCCCGGAGGATGGCTCAAACGGGGGCGGCGTCGGCTTTGTTCGGAAGATGTGCGCGAGGAGATCGAGCGGGTTGCGATGTCCGCCGGATGCCTGTGCGCGGAAACCATCGTGGCCGGCGGCGAACAGGCGGTGAATCCGCACGAGCGGGGGCGGGGGCCGCTCCGCGCCGGCGAAGCGATCGTGCTCGATATTTTTCCGCGCGATCGCCGAAGCGGCTATTGGGGAGATTTGACCCGGACCGTCGCCCGCGGCGCGGTATCGGACAAGCTTCGACGAATGTACGCGGCCGTCGCCGCCGCGCAGGACGCCGCGAAATCCGCGATCCGCGCGGGGGTCCCCGCCGAAAAGCCCGACGCCGAAGCTCGGCGCGCGCTGGAAAAAGCGGGTTTTCAAACCGTACGCACCCCCGAACGGATGGAAGGATTCATCCACGGCACGGGACACGGGGTCGGCCTCGATATCCACGAGGCGCCGGCGTTGCGCGCGGGCGGCGGATTTCTGCGCGCCGGCCACGTCGTGACGGTGGAGCCGGGGCTGTATTATCCGGGCGTGGGCGGCATTCGCATCGAGGATATTGTGCTCGTCACGGCGACAGGATATCGGCCGTTTCCGACGCTCGCGCGCCGCTTTGAGCTGGATCGAAAACGGAGCGTTTCCGCGTGATCGGCGCGCTCGCCATTTCCTCGGCGGCGGTGGCGACCGCGGCATGGTGGGTTTGGCGCTGGTTCGAATGGAGTCAGCTTTACCACCCCAAGACACCGCTGGTCGGCTCGCCGGCCGATGCCGATCTGGATTATGAGGACGTGGAGTTTGTCGCGGAGGACGCCGTCCGTCTGCATGGATGGTGGATTCCCGCCGCCTCGGCCCGCGGCACGTTGCTGTATTGCCATGGGAATGGCGACCATATCGGCGATCTTTTGCCCGTGGCGGCGCTCTTGCACGGTTTGGGCTTGAATGTGTTTCTCTTCGATTACCGGGGTTACGGCCGAAGCCGCGGATGGCCGACGGAGCGGGGCACCTATCGGGACGCGCGCGCCGCGTTCGAATGTGCGCGCGCGCGACATGGCGATGCGGACGCGCCGCCGGTGGTCGCGCTGGGCCGCTCGCTGGGCGGGGCGGTCGCCGCGCAACTGGCGCTCGATCGTCCGCTGCGGGGCTTGATTCTCGAGTCCACCTTCGCGTCCACCGCGGCCATGGGGCGGCGGCTGTATCCGTGGCTGCCCGCGGAGCGGCTCTGTCGTTTTCGCTACGACACCCTGTCCAAAATCGGGCGGATCACCATTCCGACCTTGATCGCGCACAGTCCGGGCGACGGCTTGATTCCCATGGAGCAGGCGCGCGCGTTGTTCGACCGCTCGGCGGGCCGGCCCAAGCGATTCGTGGAATTGGAGGGGCTCCACCATGAAGCCGGGTTGGAACTGTCGCGGGCCTACCGCGAGGCGTTGATGGCATTTCTCGATGACACACTGCCGCAGGAGAAAAAATAATGGCCACCCCACCGCCATCCGCAGGGCGTTCCCGTTCGCAGCGTCTATGCCGGGAAACCCTCGAGCGGAAAATGGCCGATTGGATACGCGAAGCCCCGGAAAACCGGCTCGATCGGGACGGCGCCGATCATATCTTCGATGCGCCGATCGTAGGAATCGCGGATGGCAACGATCCGATTTTCGAACATTTTCGTGAAGTGGTTTCTCCGCGACATCGTTTGCCGCGCGAATGGTTGACGGGTTTGACCGCCGCCCCGCGGGTACGAGTCATGGTGTGGATTCTGCCGTTTTCGGAAGCGGTTCGCGCTTCCAATCGCGGAACGGATTGGCCGTCGGCCCTGTACTCGCTCTCGCGCAACAACGGCGCCGCGCTCGATCTGGTCCTCAGTCGCAAACTGGCGGATGAGCTGCAGGCCGTCGGCCATCACGCGGCGATACCGATACTCTCCGAGGGATACGATGTGTTTCGGACGCCGGATCGGACCTTCAGTTCGACCTGGTCGCAGCGGCATGCGGCCTATGCCGCGGGGCTCGGCCGTTTCGGCTTGAATCAGGCGCTCATCACGGCGCGCGGCATTTGTGTCCGCATCGGAAGTCTCGTGACGGACGCGCCGCTCGAAACGGGACCGGCCCGGGATCCGAGCTGGCGGGCGCCATGTCTGGCGAGCGGCGGCGGCGTGTGCGATCAGTGTCGCCACCGATGCCCCATTCATGCCATTTCCGGCGCGGGGTTGGAGAAGCTCCGCTGCTATGAAATGCGGCAGGCCGTTCGCCGGCGGTCCCTGGATAACTACGTTCACGATTTGCCTATGATTCCGATCCCCGTCACCAAGAGCGGGCATACGAAAATGCATTTCTCGCTCGGTTGCGCGCTCTGCCAGTGCGGCGTTCCTTGTGAAGCCCAAGATCCTTTCGCGAAGGTTTGATCCATGCTGGACCTCAAACTCAAATTCAAGCCGTCCACAGACGGCCGTCGCAACTGGATGTCCCCTTCGCCGTTGACGGATCTGTTTTGGAATGTGACGCGCTCGTGCAACTTTCGTTGCGGCATTTGCTTCACGGATTCCGGAACGCCGGCGGGGGGGGAGCTGACGACGGAAGAAGCCCTGGCGGCCATTGACGCCGCGGCCGCGGCCGGCGTTCGTAATATTATCATTTCCGGCGGCGAACCGTTTTTACGACCCGATATCGAACGACTGTTGGAACATATGGCCGGACACGACATCGTCGCGCGAATCGCCACGAACGGCTCCCGCCTCGATGATGCCCGGTTGAAGCGGCTGAAGGAGCGAACGAAAGTTCAGTCTTTCCAAATCAGCGTGGATTCCTTGAATCCCGACGTCTACGAGCGAATTCACGGCGTTTCTCGTCGGTTTCTGGACAAGGCGCTGGATGCGATGGCCCGCATCCAAATCCATGGCTTTCACGCCACCGCGTCCTCGCGGGTGACGCCGGACACGCTTCCCGGCCTGTCGGCATTGATGCGGCATGCCCGCGATCGGGGCTGGGCCACGCTGACGTTGCATTTGCCGGTGCCCACGCGGCGCTCCCAGGACACCTTCGCGGAGGGCGCGGATCTTATGGCCTTATTGGAGCCGTTGTTGGAAGAATTCGCCGCGCTCGAGCCGCGCGGCGTGGTCGAAACGTATATCCCATGGGCGGAACATCATCCCGTCGCGCGCAGACTTTCCCGTCGCGTGCGGTTCACGCATCGCGGTTGCCGCGCCGGACGTGATCGGCTCACCGTGGGGCCCGACGGCGCATTGACGCCCTGCGTTTGTTTGGATGTGCCGGAGGCCGTTATCGGCAATATTCGCACGGACGACCTGCGAAAGGTTTTCGCGGAATCTCCGCTTTGCCGGCTGTTTCGTGACCCCCAAGGCGCCGGCATCTGCTCGGATTGCCGTCATGTGGGGGTCTGCGGCGGCGGCTGCCGCGCCTCCGCCTGGGCGGCGTCGGGTTCGTTTCACTCGCTCGATCGGCAATGTCCGCTTCGACGGGCGGCCGGATGCGCGCCTCGGCCGCCCAGCGCCTAGACTCCGCCCATGGCGCCCTTGTTCCAATTCTTTCGGGAGGTGATCGCCGGCCCGCGCGGGATCATCAAAGTCAACGAGGTGTGGCTGCCGTTGGCTGCGGCGATGGCCTCGGTCTCTTACGCCCCCGCGTTTTCCTGGGGCGCCGCCTTGAGCGTGGTCGCCGCCGTGGCATGTTGGAGCCAGGCGTGCATTCTCGCAAACGACTGGGCAGATCGGGCGGCCGATGCCGCGGCGGGCAAGAAGCGATGGATAACGACTTGTCCACCCATCATCGCGGCGTCGGTAATCCTGGGGTTGCTGGTGGCGGGCGCCGCAATCAGCGCGCGTGCGGGGAATTTCATCGCTTTGGGAGTTTATCTGGGGGCATGTCTGTTGGGGCTGGCCTATTCTTTTCCGCCGCTGGCTCTGAAAAAGAGAGGCGCCTGGGGTCATTTCGGATATGCCGGCGCCGGCGCCCTGGCCTTCGCCGTGTTGCCTTCCGTCCGTTTCGGTGTCTCCATAACCCTGACGGGGGCCCTGGCCGCTGCCGTGTTGCTCGACAAGTGGGTGAATCTGGATTTTCATCAGATCGTGGATTTCGAAGCGGACACCGCCTCCCGAACGCCGACGCTCGCCGTCCGGACCGGCTTGGCGCGCTCGCGGGCGCGTCTGCGCTTGGAAGCGGGGGCGGCGGCCATCGCGCTCGCCGCCGTTGCCGTGGCGACCTGTCGCGAGGTCGGTTCCGGCAGGCCGTTCGTCGTCGCCGCGGTGGTCGTTGCCTTCGTGGGCGCCGCGCTCTATGCGGCCCGCGCGCGCCGGATGCGGCGCGATCAACAACTAATGGCGGAATTGTCGCCGATCTATTTGGCCGCCGGCCTCGCCGTACTGCGGGTCGCGCCCGCGGCGTTTTTTATTGCGGTGGCCCGCGCGCGGACGGATATGATTCCGCTTGCCGGGACGGCGGTGGTGCTGATGGGTCTGGAGATGATCCAACTGGCGCGGTATCGCTACCGATAGCCCGCGTGTCGGCGGGGAAAAGAGAAGAGCAATTATGGGCTTGGGACGCGCTGTCTTATGCATCCTGCTGCCGCCCTTGGCGGTGCTGGACCAAGGATGCGGCGCGATTTTGTTGGTCACCCTGCTGACCCTGTGCGGCTGGGTTCCGGGCGCGATCGCGGCGCTGGTGGTTTGCACCCGCTCGAAATAAAAAGGCGCCCCGCGGAGCGGGATCAGGCGCCCACGGTTTTCGCCGCGGGCGTCGGCCGGGGGTCGTATTGGCGCAACGCCGCCAGCAGATCTTCGGGGTAAAAGGGCTTATGAAACAGCTTCTTCACATTCGGAAACTGTTTCATCTCCCGCTCGTCGAAATCCGGGTTGGCGGTCATCAACAAGACAGGCAGATGAAGGCCCTCGGATGCCATCAACCACAACAACTCGGGCCCGTTAATGCCGGGCATCTGAATGTCGAGCAGCACAGCCCGACATTTCGGGTCGCGGACATGCCGAAAGGCCTCGGCCCCGTTTCCGGCGGTGCGAACCTCATAGCCGTGGCCCTCGAGCAACTCGCGGATGAGATCCACGAGCGCGGCATCATCGTCCACCACCAGAATCATGGCAGTCCTTTTCGCGCGGTTCCAGCGCGGGCGGCCGAAGCCGCGATCAGCTTTTTTTCGCGGCGGTCGCGGCTTTGCGCGCCGCTTTGAGGCGCTTTTTGCGGCGGATTCGAGCGGCCCGTTTGACTCTGACTCGTAATTGCTGTCCCATGCGCGCTTTTATAGCTGCCGCGCCGCGCGGCGTCAAACACGCATTGAAACTGCGTCGCATCGCGGATAAAGTGCCCTCCGCGCCGCGCGCGGCGCGGCGTTCGAGGTATTGCGATGAACACGACGGCGAACGAGGTGCATATTTACGACCACGCCAGCAAGGTGACCGCGAAGGAAATCCGCGAGCGCCTGCTCGGCCACATCAAGTACACCTGTTACAAGGATTGGCGAACGGCGACGGACTTCGACAAGTTCGTCAGCCTCTCCCATGTCGCGCGCGACCTGGCCGCCGCGCGGATGATCGCCACCCAGCGCGCCTATCTCGAACAGGACGTCAAGCGTCTGTATTACCTCTCGATGGAGTTTTTGCTGGGACAGCTTCTCCACCAGAACCTGCTGGCGCTCGGCGTGTTGGACGAGGCGCGGGAGGCGCTGGACTCGCTGGGCCTGCGGTTCGAGGATGTCGCGCGCATCGAACCCGACACCGGCCTGGGCAACGGCGGCCTGGGGCGGCTGGCGGCCTGTTTTCTGGAGTCCCTCGCTTCCCTGGAATATCCGGCGTACGGCTACGGCCTGCGCTACGAACACGGCATGTTCCAACAGGAATTTCAGGATGGCTGGCAGGTGGAGAAGCCCGACGACTGGCTCAAATTCGGCGATCCCTGGGAGGTGGTCCGCCCCGAATACGCCGTGCCGGTGTACCTCTATGGCCGGGTGGTGGAGGAGCAAGGGCCGGGCGGTCGGAAGCATCCGCGGTGGGTGGATTGGCAAATGATCGAGGGCGTCCCCAACGACGTCGGCATCGTCGGCCACGACGGCAACACGGTCAACCTGCTGCGCCTGTGGGCCTCGCGGGCGTCGGAGGGATTTCGGATTGATGTCTTCAACCGCGGCGAATACGTCAAAGCGGTCGAGAGCGAAAACTGGGCCGAAACGATCACGAAGGTGCTCTATCCCTCCGACAGCATCTACGCCGGCAAGGAGCTGCGGCTGATTCAGGAGTACTTCCTGGTCACCTGCGCGATCCGGGACCTGCTGCGGCGCTACCGCAAAAACCACGAGGACTGGTCCGCCTTCGCGAAGAAGAACGCGATCCATCTGAACGACACGCATCCGGCCCTCGCCGTCGCGGAACTGATGCGCTACTTCCTGGACGATGTCGCGCTACCGTGGGACACCGCGTGGGACATCTGCGTGCACACGTTCGCCTTCACGAACCACACGCTGCTGCCGGAGGCGCTCGAGCGCTGGCCGGTGGAATTGCTCCACCGCGTGCTGCCGCGGCACTTGCAGATCATTTACGACATCAACGCGCGCGTCCTCCAGAAAGTGGAGGCGCGCTTCCCGGGCGATGTGGGCAAACTGCAGCGGATGTCGCTGATCGAGGAAGGCGAGCACAAGCAGGTTCGGATGACGAACCTGGCGGTCGTCGGCAGCCATTCGGTCAACGGCGTTTCGGCGTTGCACTCCGAGCTGCTGAAAAAGCGGCTGTTGCCCGATTTCGTGGAGATGTGGCCTGAACGGTTCAACAACAAGACCAACGGCATTTCCCATCGGCGCTGGCTGCTGCAGTGCAACGAGGAACTGACGGCGCTGATCGAGCGCCGCATCGGGCCCGCCTTCCGCCGCGACCTCGACCGGCTCGAAGACCTCGCGCCCTTTGCCGACGACCCCGAATTCCGCGCGGAGTTCCGGGCCGTCAAGCGCGCGAACAAGAACCGGCTCGCCGGTCGGATTCGCGAACTCACGGGGGAAATCGTAAGTCCGGACGCGCTGTTCGACGTGCAGGTCAAGCGGCTGCACGAGTACAAGCGGCAATTGCTCAACGCGATGCATATCATCGCGCTCTACCATCGGCTCAAGGCGAATCCCGAACTCGATATCGTCCCGCGCGTGTTCATTTTCGGCGCCAAGGCGGCGCCGAGCTATCACATCGCGAAACGGATTATCAAATTGATCAACAGCATGGCCGTCGTCATCAATGCCGATCCCGATGTCGCCGGCCGCATCAAGGTGGTGTTTCTGCCGGACTATCGCGTCTCGCTGGCGGAGACCATCATCCCCGCCGCCGACCTTTCCGAACAGATTTCGACCGCCGGCATGGAGGCCTCCGGCACCGGCAACATGAAGCTGGCGCTCAACGGCGCGCTGACGATCGGCACCTGGGACGGCGCCAACATCGAGATCGCCGAGGCCGTGGGCCTGGATAATATTTTCATCTTCGGCCACCGGGCCGAGGAGCTGATCGCGTTGCGCCAGAGCGGAAACTATCGGCCCCGCGAATATTACGATCGGGATCCCGCCCTGCGCGGCGTCATCGAGGCGATCCGCCGAAACGAATTCGAGCCGGATGAGCCGGACCTTTTCCGCGAGCTCGTATACGCGTTGCTCGACGGCGGCGATTATTATTTCCATCTGGCCGATTTCCGGGCGTACGCCGATATGCAGATGGAAGTCTCGCGCGTGTACCGCGATCCGGACGAGTGGTCTCGGCGGGCGATCCTCAACGTCGCCCGCATGGGCCGTTTTTCGAGCGACCGAACCATTCGGGAGTACGCCGCACAGATTTGGGGGCTGCAACCCTGCCCGATCGAGATTTCCAACGGCAACGACAATGGTCTGAGCCGCCGCCCGCGGGCGAAGGCCTCCAGCCGCCGGTGAGCGCGGCGGAGAGCGGAGGGGAAACAACCGATGAGAACATACGAGACCTTCGACTTGCTCGATGTCGCGCGCAAAGCGCGCAACTATCTCACGAATATGACGGACGACCGATACGACTTTCTGCCGTACTGGTTCATCGCCATCAACGAGGCGCCGGCCCATGCGCGCCATGTGCGCGTGGACGACGCCGAGCTGGTCGCCAGTTGGTACGAGGCCGCCGTCTGCGTGCGGCGAATGCTGGGCGATGAGCCGCGCGCCCGCGCCGTCGAGGCGGGCTTCCAGCGCCACTTGCTGAAATCCTGGGGCCCCGCCGGCCTCCGCTATCACGAGCCGTATCCCTGGTCGAACACCCGCCATGCGTCCTTCCACGAAATGGCCTATGTGCTGGCCGCGCTCAATCGCTGGCTGGAGGAGGAGCCGGGCTGCGCGGAGGTCGAACAGCGCGCCGCCGGGTTGGTGCGCGGCATGCGTCAGTTGATCGTGCACCGCAAGATCAAGACGTTTTGGTCGGGCGATTTCCCCTTCGCCGAAAAGGTGTATGAGTTCCCCGGCGATGTGTATCTGTGGGACGGCGGCTTCGTGCCGGAGCGCGTCACCGGACGCGGCGAGGAGGCCATCCGCAACGGCATGATCCTCGAACCGCTCGCCACGCGCGCCGTGCGCTATCGCGACGAAGTCGCGCTCGACCTGGCCGAGGGCATCGCCAACCACCTGCTCGGCCTCTCGCGCTACTTCAACTACAAAGGCGAGTTTTTCGGCCACGTTCACAGCGCCGTCTGGGTGGCCAGGGGCCTCGTCCGCCTCGGCCGCGCCCTCGAACGCGATTTTTACATCGAAAAAGGCCGCCAGATTTACCGCTACGTGAAATCGCTGAGCTCCGAGTTCGGCTGGGTGCCCGAATACGCCCAGTGGCATCCGCCCGAAGAAGAGCACTGCGAAACCTGCTGCATCCGCGACATGATCGAATGCGCCCTCGCCCTCATTGACGTCGGCGACGACGAGTGGGAGGTCGTGGACAAGTTCACGCGCAATCAATTTAGCGAGCAGCAAATCAAGGACGGCTCGTTCGTCGCCGTGGACAACACCCGCGAGGATAGCGACGATAAAACCTGGAAAAATATGGACCGCCGCATCGTCGGCGGCTGGTCCGGCGGCGGCGAGCCGAACTCGATCAACCTCCAGCGCTTCCGCTCCATCGCCGGTTGCTGCGTCGGCACCGCGCCGCAGGCGCTCTGGTCGGTCTGGTCGCGGGTCCTCGAGCGCCGCCCCGCCGGCCTCTATGTCAACCTGCCGATGAATCGCGACCACGCCGACGGCTCGGTTCGGGCGGGTTATCCCAACGAGGGCTTCCTCGAAGTCGAAACGAAAACGGCCGGGGATTGGTTCCTGCGCATCCACCGCTGGATGGGCGATTCGATCCGCGCGACGGTCAACGGGCGCGATGTGCCGCTCTTGCGCCGCGAAGGCTGCGCGTTCTTCCCCGCAGCCCCCGCCGGCGCGAGATTGCGGTTGGAACATCCGCTGCGCGAAGAAACTCGCCGCGAGACCTGCCGAGGACTGAACCTTGCGGTCACCTGGCGCGGCCCCGATGTGGTCCGGCTCGATCCGCCCGGCCCGCCGCTGCGGCTCTACCAGCGGGAACTCGGGCGGCCCAAGGACTATCCGAAGCCGCCGAACGTCCCCGCCGCCGGCGGCGTCAGCATGGCGCCGACCGAGCAGAAGCGCTGAGCGGCGCTGCCGCCCGCGCGATTTCCAAGCCTTGGAAAAACGCGGGCGAATTTTTTCCAAGGGTTGGAAAACGCCGCCGCGCTCCCCTCATCCGGACGCGCGGCAACACCCAGCGGCCGCCATATTTCGGGGGCCGGCGATCACGGCGCGACGAAAGCTGCACAAACGCCCGCCGGCTCGACTCCGCCGGGCCTGCTCGTGGCGGCCCGCCGACGTTTCGAGGCCTCAACGCGCGGCGGATTCGCGGGCGAGCTGCTGGAGGGCGGCATCGGCGAGGACGAGCGCGGCCATTGCTTCGACGATCGGCACGGCGCGCGGCACGACGCAGGGGTCATGGCGGCCGCGAGCCTCGAGCGTGATCTCCCGGCCCTCGAAATCCGCGGTTTTCTGCGGTTGCCCGATGGTCGCCGGCGGCTTGAAGGCGACGCGGAAGACGATCGTTTCGCCGTCCGAGATGCCGCCCTGGATGCCGCCGCTGCGATTGGTTGCGGTGCCGAGCCGTCCGTCCTTCCAGACGAACGCGTCGTTGTGCGCCGAGCCGCGCCATCGCGCGCCCGCGAAACCGGAACCGATCTCAAAACCTTTCACGGCCGGGATCGAGAGCATCGCGCGCGCCAGTTCAGCCTCCAGCTTTCCGAAGACCGGTTCGCCCCAACCGGGCGGCGCGCCGCGGCAGACGCCGACCACCACGCCGCCGACGGAATCGCGCTCCGCGCGCGCGGCCTCGATTTCGGCGCGAAACACGGCATCGGAAGCGGCATCGGGCGCGCGTGTCGCGAATCGGTCCACTTCGGCGCGCGACACGATGTTTTCGGGCATCGGCGCTTCGCGTTGGCCCACGGCGCCGACCCAGGCGACGATGTCCACTCCGAAGCGCAGGCGGAGAAATTTATCCGCAATGGCGCCGGCGGCGACGCGGCCGATGGTCTCGCGCGCGCTGGCGCGGCCGCCGCCGCTGGCGGCGCGGATGCCGTATTTGGCCTGATAGGTGAAATCCGCATGCGAGGGGCGCGGCGCTTTCGCCATTTCAGCGTAGTCGCCGGGCCGTTGGTCGCGATTGCGCACAAGCACGGCGATGGGCGTGCCGAGCGTGACGCCGTTCTGCACGCCCGAGAGGATCGTCGCGCAGTCGGCCTCGTCGCGCGGCGTCGTCAAATCGCTCTGGCCGGGCCGGCGGCGGTCGAGCTGCGCCTGGAGGTCGCTCTCGCTCAACGGCAGCCGAGGGGGACACCCGTCCACCACGCAGCCGACGCCGACGCCGTGCGATTCTCCGAACGTGGTCACGCGAAAAAGGGCGCCGAAACTACTGGACATTCGCCACCTCGCGCTTCGCTGTTCCGTCGGGCAGGACGGCGGTTTTTGCGCCGAGGACTCGTCGGATCATGTCGCCGACCGCCTCCGCGGCGCGGTCGCTCGCCAGCCTCGGGGGTCGTCTCGCGCCGTTGATTTCCGCGCCTGGCGCCTCGGTTTCGGTCTCCGGCGCGGGGATTTCGGCGACGAAAACGCCGGAATTCGCCATTCGAGCGGCCAAAAGGGCGGCCGCCGCGCTCAATGCGGCCCGCGCCGCCCGGAACGGGACCTGGCGGACGGCATCGCCGAGCGGACGGGCGTTGAGAAAGACAATTCCGCCCTCGAAGCCGGGATCCGCCTGACGTTGTTCGATCATCCAGAGCGCGGCGGCCTGTGCGAGAAAAAACGGGCCGACCGCCTCGTTATGCAGCGCGGCATCGAAGGCCTCCTCGCCCAATTCCAGCGCGTCGCGGTCCTCGGCGATCGCCTCCTGAGCGCGGATGAGGAGCAGATCGAGCCGGCCGAATCTCTGGCGCACGGCTTGTATCAATCGGAAGCGCCCGTCCGCGCGAACGATATCCGACTGGAAATAGGCGGTTTCGGCGCCGAGGCTTTTGAGCGCGGCGAGCGCGGAGGCGGCTTCTTCCGGTTCGCGGGGGCCGCACATCGCTACGGCGAAACCCTCGCGGGCCAAGGCCTCGGCGATGGCGAGCGGAAGGCCGCGCGCGCCGCCGGTGATCAACGCTGTTTTGTTTGCCGCGCGCGCCATGCGGCGTCCTTCACGCGAGCGACGGCACGTCCACCCACGCGCGCCGCCGCCAGGATTCCAGGCCGAGCTCCGCCAGTTGAACGCCTTTGGCGCCTTCGAGCAGCGTCCATCGGAACGGCTCATCCAGCGCAACATGACGCAGGAAGAGCTCCCATTGCGCCTTGAAGGCGTTGTCGTAGGCGCGCTGCGCGGGCACGGTTTGCCATCCGTCGAAGAAATTGATCGGCTGATCCACATCCGGATTCCAGGTCGGGCGCGGCGTGGCGCCGTAGGGCTGGATGCGGCACTCGCGCAAGCCCGCGACCGCCGATCCCCGCGTTCCGTCCACCTGCAGGGTCAGGAGATCATCGCGCCGCACGCGCACGCACCAGGACGAGTTGATATGCGCGATCACTCCGCCCTCCAATTCGAACGTCGCGTAGGCGGAATCGTCCGCCGTGCAGCGGTAGGGCTTGCCCGATTCGTCCCATCGTTGCTCGACGTGGGTCGCGCCGAGGCACGACACCGCGCGCACCGCGCCGAAGAGGTTGTCGAGGACATAGCGCCAGTGGCAGAGCATGTCCATGATGATCCCGCCGCCCTTTTCCTTCACATAGTTCCAGGAGGGGCGCTGCGGCGGCACAATGTCGCCCTCGAAAACCCAGTAGCCGAACTCGCCGCGGATCGAAAGGATGCGGCCGAAGAATCCGCTGTCGCGCAACGCCTGAAGTTTCATCATCCCCGGCAGCCAAAGCTTGTCCTGCACCACGCCGTTTTTCACGCCGGCGGCCTGCGCCCGATGAAAAAGATCGAGCGCGTCGGCGGTGGTCATCGCGGTCGGCTTCTCGCAATAGATGTGCTTGCCGGCGGCGATGGCGCGCCGGACGCTCTCGGCGCGCCGCTCCGTGGTCTGGGCGTCGAAATAGACGGGAAACTCGGGATCGGAGAGCGCGGCGTCGAGATCGGTCGTCCAGCGATCGAGGCCGTGCTCAGCGGCCAGTTTTTCCAGCTTGGCGGCGTTGCGGCCGACCAGGAGGGGGTCGGGCATGATCGTTTCGTCATCGCTGACGCGCACGCCGCCCTGGCGAAGGATCGCGACGATGGAGCGCGCCAGGTGCTGGTTGCCGCCCATGCGGCCCGTGACGCCGTTCATCACGATGCCGACGCGCCGGACTTTGCTCGCTTTGCTCATTTTCGGGCCTCCTCCGCCAGCGTGCGCACGGCCTCCTCCGCCAGCGCCTTGGCGGTCTTGAAGTATTCGAGCGCGCGGCGCACTTCCTCGCGTTCTTCCGCGTTGGACGCGCGCTCGACGGCCTCCGTCTGCGTGGCGATGGCGGCGTCGGTCAAACCGAGGTTGAAGAGCACCAGCGCCAGGGTGTCGAGGATGGCGGCGTCCTTGCGCTCGGAAAGCGCGGCGGCTCGGCGCGCGGCCGCCCAGGCGACGCCGAGATCGCGGGCGTGCAGCGGCATCGGCGAGGGCGCGACCTGCATCCAGGCCAGGGCGTTGAGCTGTTCGGCGGAATCCCGGTAGGCTTTCAGCAGGGATTGGTAATGCGCTTTCAAACCCTCGAGATTCCCGGTTTGAAACAACAGCCCCGCCTTCATTTGCGCCATTTCAAAATTGAGGGGGTCCGCCGCGAGCAGCCGATCCACGACGACCACGGCTTTGGCGAGATCGCCCGCTTGCAACGCGCCCATCAGCTCTTGCTCGTCTGCGCGCTGACGGCGCGCCTGATCGGGGTCGAACGTGCCGTCGAGCATCGCCCGCAAGGTCTCCTCCAAGCCGTCCATCGGGTGTCCGGCCCAGGCGACCTTACCGTCGGGGCCCACGATGAAGGCGTGCGGAATGCCTTCGACATCCGCCATCCAGGTCTCCGCGGTGGTGCGCTCGGTGTCGAGCGCGATCCGGTAGCGCATCGGGATTTTATCGGTGAAGCGCCGCACCGTTTCCTCGTCCTCTTCCGTCACGCCGACGAAGACGACGCCGCGGTCTTTGAGGTTCTCATGGAGCTCATTCAGGTGGGGAATCGTCGTGCGGCAGGGCCCGCACCAGGTGGCCCAGAATTCGACGACGTGGATCGTTTTCCCGCCGCCGGCCGCCGGCTCGACGGCGTCGCCGTTGAGCCATTGTTTCACGCCTTTGAGCGTGGGGGCGGGATCGCCGACCTCGAGGGCCGAGGCGGCGACCGCGGCCAGCGCGACCGCCGCGCCGAAGCCGAATACGGAACGAAGATCGAATCGCATAAGGTACTCCCGGCCGAACCATGGAATCGGCCCTGCCCGATGGGGCCGTCCCAGTAAAACACGCCGCTCCGCGTTCGACAAGCCGCAATACGGGGGCGGGCGTTCGGGCGGCGTCGCATAGCTCCGCCTTCCCTTGTATTATGGCCTCATGATGCGCCTGTCCCCGGACGTCTTGCCCTACATTCTTCGGACGTAGGGCGCGAGCTTGCTCGCGCCGCAAGGCACGAGCGCATAAAGACCCTGCCGAGAACATCAGTCAGGCAGTCGGGGGCACAGATCGGCTGTTCTCATCACCGCCATCCATTGCCCACCGCTTGCCGATAATTCACTGTCCCCAACAACTTGTTCACGCAGTCGCCGAGTCGCGGGCGGCCTCAGCGAGCGGAGGCCCTACATTCTTCGGACGTAGGGCGCGAGCTTGCTCGCGCCGCAAGGCACGAACGCATGAAGACCCTGCCGAGAACATCAGTCAGAGGGTCTGGGGCCGTCCGACGAATTTACAAGCCGCGCGCGCCTTTTGCGCGCGTGCAAATGTCGGCGGAATACTCCGCTCAAGGCGATCGTTCCGCGCGCGACTCCCGGCGCGGGGTCGGCAAATATTCGACCGCGCTTTGGCGGCGGGTGGGCTGGGGATAGAGCGCCATGAGCTGGAGAATCTCGGACGGCATTTCGGTGCTTACCTTCAGTCCCAGAGCGCGCGCGACCTCGGCGGTGATCGGGTAATCGTGCGTCCACCGCCCGCCCGTGGCCAGCGCCTCGGCGACGCGTTCCGCCTCCGCCGCCCCCAGGCTGCGCGACGCCAGCGCCTTGACGCTCTCCCGCAATTGACCAATGGCTTTTTCCGCGATATCGGCCAAAATCAAGGTCTGGTCGTCCACCTCGGCGATCGGTTTGCGCTCGACGGCGCGGAGAATGCCGTGCGCCGGGAACTGGCCGATCTGCGGATCCACCGGACCCAGCGCCGCGTGGGGCGACATGACGATTTCGTCGGCGGCCAGCGCGATCAGGGTTCCGCCGGACATCGCGTAATGCGGCACAAACACGGTGACCTTTCCGCGATGCGAGCCGACGGCGCGCGCGATTTGCAGCGAAGGCAACACCAGGCCGCCGGGCGTGTGCAGGACGATGTCCAGCGGGACATCGGGATCGGTCAGCTCGCAAGCGCGCATGATCGCCTCGGCGTCTTGAATATCAATATAGCGCATGACCGGGAACCCCAGCAGACTCATCGTTTCCTGCCGGTGCGCCAGCAGAATGAGCCGGGAGCGCCGCTGCGCCTCAATGCGCGCGATCAACCGCTGGCGGGCGCTTTCGAGCAGCCGTTGGCGGAGGACGGGCTGGAGCGCGCTAACGATGAAAAACAGCCAGAATATTTGCGTGAAATCCATGATTCGCGTCTCCTGAAAATACGACGGCGCCCCGCGGGCGCGGCGCGCTCGCGCTCCGATAGCCGCGCGGCGGTTTTCCAAAACCGCCGCGCGCTGTTTTCATCGCCATCATTACCGCCAAAACTCCTCCCACATCCGTTCGTCCCGCATCCGCCGCCGGCAGCCGCGGCGTCGCGCCACGAAAAAGGGATGCGCGAGAAAGCCGAACACAAACCCGCCGATATGCGCCCACCACGCCACGCCCCCCGTGCGCAACGGCATCCACTGCGCCAGCGCGACCGCCCACCACTGCGAGAGGAACCAAAACAGCAGGTACAGCGCGGCGGGAATGGCGAAGAACAGCGGATAGAAGAAAATCGGAACCAGCGTGATGACGCGCGCCGTGGGATAGAGGATGAAGTACGCGCCCAGCACCGCGGCCACCGCGCCGGACGCGCCGACCATCGGCGCGCGCGCCGCGGGCATCATGAAAAATTGGGCCAGCCCCGCCGCCAGCCCGCCCAGCACATAGAACAGCAGGAAACGTCCGCCGCCCATGCGATCCTCGACATTGTCGCCGAAAATCCAAAGCGTCCACAGATTGCCGATCAGGTGCGGCAGGTTGGCGTGCAGGAACATGTGCGTGAGAAACGGCCACCACACATCCACAGGGAGGCCCATGCGCGCCGCCCACGCCGGGTGTGTGAAACGCGCCGGAACCAGGCCGAAGAGATAGACGAAGCGCTCCTGAATCTCCGGCGGCAAAGAGCGTTGGAATCCGAACACCAGCGCGTTGGCCGCGATCAGGGCCAGCGTGGCGAACGGAAAGCATCGGCTCGGAACAGTGTCGCGAATTGGAATCATCGCTCTTTCCGCCGATCGCGAGTCGGCCAGGCTTTCATCAGGGGCTTTTGTAGCGGCGCGCGGGGACTGCCGTCAATCGCGCTGTGGAAAGGGAAGGGAAAACGACCGACCTGCCGCCGCCGCTCTGAGCATCCCCGAGGGCTTCGCCGTCGAACGACTGTATCACACTTCGCGAAGTGTGGTACAGCCCCGAGGCGGGAATGGCCCGCGGCGGGGCGGAAAGTTCCCGCGCCGCGAATTTCGGCGGCCCGCCCCTCCCCTTCGCGACAGGGAGGACGCGGCATTCCCTGCCCTGCCGGCGTGAAGGTCCTGGCATACTCCCGGAATTTTGCCGTTCGTCCCCCCCCGGCACACAAGTGTTCTCGATGTGGTCCATTCCTGCTCGTTTCCCGCGGCGCGAGCCGGCTCGCGCCGCGCGTCCGAAGAATGTGGGGCCTCCGCGGGTCGAAGACCTCGACGCAAATCGAAGGCGGGCGGAGGCCGCGACGCTTTCAACGAGCAGATAAGCGCCATGATGAGACGACGAGCCAGTCTCCGGGATCCGCTCGGCATCCGCTTCTTCCACTTCGCATGAAAAGTCGGGGCATTCCCGATGACACAAGATCGTTGGAAATCGCTGCGCGTTCGCGTACGATGGCGGATATGCCAGCTTCCCTTTTAGAGGCCTTGCGCGCGGCCGGGGCGCGCGTGGAGGAGCGGTTCGACGGCGTGCGGATCGAGCTGCCGCCCCGCCCGCCGATGCGCCCGATCGGCGCGGCGCTGACGGCGGTCGGCGTCGCCGTGACGTTGTTCATGTTTTTTTGGCTTTCGGTCCCGCTCTCCGGTCTTTGGCGGGGACATAGCCCCCATCCGTTTCAATTGATTTTCGCGTTGTTCGGCGTGCCGGGGCTCCTTGCGGGGTTGGCGATGTTTTTCGGCGGTCTGGCGCTGTGGAGCGGGCGGTCGCGGTGCGCCGTGGAGGTCTCCGGCCGATGGTTGCGGCTTCAGGAGTTCTTTCCGCCGTTCCGATGGTCTTGGAAGCGGGAAATCTCCGCGATCCGCCGGTTCACGGTCGGCCTGACGCCGGAGGAGATCGCCCGGGGCGGGGCGCCGGATTTCGTCGCGGAGTGGGCGCGGCGCGGCGTGCGCGTGGAGGGGACTTTCCCCGCGCCGTTGATGGCGGCGCTGTTCTATCCCGCGCCCGTGACGCGCGCGGTGGCCGACGCGCTGGCGGAGGCGACAAACCGCGCCCGGCCGGAGCGCGCCGCGGCGCCCGCCGCCGCGGTGGTGGACGCGTCCGCGGGCCTTCTCGGCGAGGAGCCGGAAACGCCGCGCCCGCCGAACACGAAGGTGAGGCTGATCGAGCACGGCGACGGTTTCGCCTACGATATCCCGCCTGTGGGCGTGTGGCGCGGCAGCAGGGGATTGTTTGTTTTCAGTCTCCTGTGGCTCGGCTTTTGCGGATTCGTGATTCTGATCCCGACTTTCTCGGGCGGCCAGATCGCCTGGCCGCTGCTGCCGTTTGTGGCGCTGTTTGTCGCGATCGGCGCGGCGCTGCTTCTGTTCGCCGTAAATGCGGGGCGGCGGCGGACGATGCTGGCGGCCAACGCGAAGACGCTCGGCTTGCGGGAAAAGGGCCTTTTCGGGATGAAAGAAAAGCGCGCGCCCCGCGCCGAAATCTCGGCGATTCGCGCGGGACCCAGCGGCGTGGAGATCAACGATCGGCCGGTGCTCGAACTTCAAATCCACCTGCGCGACGGCCGCAAAATCGGATGCCTTTCGCAATTGACGGAGGACGAACTCCGCTGGCTCGCCCAGGAACTGCGCCGAAGGCTCGGCGCGCCCCGAACCGCGACGCCCGAAAACGCGAACTGACGCCGCGCGTCGCGAATCGCGCGCGACGGAAAGCCCCGCGCTCCCATTACCCGCAAGGAAGTGGAAGGATCGCCTTTGGGCGGGCCGGATCGCGGCGCTCCGCACCGGCGGACGGGCGGAAATCCTCTTTTCGAATCCCCAGTTTGCGCAGGCGGTCGAACAGGGTGCGCGGATGCATTCCGGCGCGCCGCGCCGTGGATCCGATGCGGCCCTCGCACTCCCGCAAAAGGGCGGAGAAATAAGCGCGCTCCGCTTCCTCGAGCGTTTTCGCGCGTACTTCACGCCAGGTTTTCGCGGGAGCGGAAAGGGGGGAATCGGAGGACGGCTTCGCGGGCGGGACGGAGGGCGCCGCCGCCGGCCCCGGCGGCTGACGCACCGTCTCCGGCAAATCCGCGGGAGTGATGACCTCGCCGCGGCATAACAGCATTGCGCGCTCCAGGACGTTGATCAGTTCTCGGATATTGCCCGGCCAGTCATACCGACAAAGGAGCTCCATCGCTTCGGGGCTGATTCCCGAGACGGAGCGATGCGCCCGCGCCCGCAAACGGCTCATTTGCAAACGCACGAGGTCCGGAATGTCCTCCCGGCGATCCCGCAGCGGGGGGATGGTCAAGGTCACCGGACTCAAGCGATAATACAGATCGCGCCGGAAAAGCTCCGATTCGAGATCGGAGGCCAAATCGCGATTCGTGGCCGCGATAACCCGAACGTTTACCGATATGAATTCCTCGGAGCCGATAGGCTGAATGACATGGTCCTGCAACACGCGCAGCAGTTTCACTTGAAGATGCGGCGCCGCTTCCCCGATTTCGTCGAGGAAGATCGTCCCGCCGTGCGCCAGTTCGAACATGCCGCGCCGAGAACGGATCGCGCCGGTGAACGCGCCCTCCTCGTGGCCGAACAGCTCGCTTTCCAACAGATGATCCGGCAGCGCTCCGCAGTTCACGGGCACAAAAGGCCCCTCGCGCCGCGCGCCGGCGTTGTGGATCGCGCGGGCGAGCCATTCCTTGCCGACGCCCGTTTCGCCCATGATCAACAACGAAACATCGCTCTCCACGAGCTTCCGCGCGGTGTCCAGAAAGTACCGCATGTCGGCGTTCCTGGAATTGAAATCGTCCAGCGTCGGCGTTTCGGAACCCAGACGCGCCGTCATGGTCCGGTTGTCGGCCGCTCGACGCCGCGCGATCAGCTTGTCGAGCGTTTCCGACAACCTCGCGCGCGGCAGCCCCGCAAACAATACGGCGTCGCAGCCGGCCGCCAACAACCGCGCCCGCGCTTCGGGATCCTCTTTCTGCGCCAAAAGCACCACCCCGGGCGCCGCGGGATTCGCGCAAAAATCCCGCAAACGATCCGCGCTGGGCGGCGGAACCAGAAGGTCTTCAACAATCAGCAGGTCGCCGCCGCTTTTCTCGATCGCCGCCCATCGCAACCGAGGACCCGATAATGCGCGCATCCAAATGTTCGGCCCCGATAACGCCGCCGCCAGCATGCGCCGTAGCGCCGGGGTTTTTACCGCCAGCGTGATCCGACTTAGCATGCAAAGCCTCCAATAAATCAGAGAATATTGCGCCGAATTTTCGGAGTTTTATACTCTTATACGATGGAGTCCGTGGCAAGTTATTATTTTCTGTCGCTGTTTGTAAGTTGTTTTTATGGATAATATTAGGCAGTGTTTTTTCAATCTGACAGATTTTCCGGCATGAGCTTTGCTCAGAGAAAGAGCCGATTTGCCTGTATGGGCATTTCCGGCAGCGGTGGAGTCGCCGGGAGTACCGGCGAAGTGGAGGCGCTTGGCCGGGTGGGCCGGGCGTTCGACGCTAACGCGCTCTTCAAAAAACAGCGAAAGGAAAAAAATGAAGAAGTTCATAATTGTCGGCATGATGGGTTTGGCCGTCACGATGGCGGCGGCGATGGCGGAAGATGTTACGGTCTCCGTGAACGTCGCGGCGCCGGAGACGGTGACGTTGCAGGGGACCGTCGTGGTTGAGACCGACGAGGCCGGCGAGGTCGCCTGCGTGAAGATTCAAGTCTCGGACGAACAGATGGTGGCCGTGGCGCTGGACGAGACCGGAAAGAAACTGGCCGAACTGAAAGGCCAGAAGGTGGAAGTGGTCGGCGAGAAAGACGGCGAGGAGCTGGAAGTCAAGTCGTTCAAGGCGCTCCCGCAAGCGTCGTAAGCGGACAATCCATCCACAAAATACTGCTGCCGAACAAAAACCGGCCGTCCCGCGGGACGGCCGGTTTTTTTGCCGTCGGTCTCATGCCGGAGGAATAGGGACAGAGAAATAGAGCGCGCGAAGTTGCGGGTCGGAGGTCGGCGCGAGAGCGCCCGTAGAGCTCGAGCTTGCTCGAGCCGCGGAGAGCCCGGAAAAATGGTAGGGCGCGGCGGCCCGCCGCGCCGCGGGCGAGGTCGGCATCCAAGGGACAGAGAATAAACG
>CALGXT010000034.1 GCA_937935255.1 uncultured bacterium
CCCCGCGATCCGGCGCGTCACTCCGCCAGCGCTTTTTCGATGTCCGCCTCGCGCAGCGACATCGGGTGGCCCTGCCAGACGATGACGCCCTTGGCGTTCGCCAGAAACGCGTGGGGAATGCCGCGGACTTTGAAATGTTTCGACAAAGCGCCGTTTTTGTCGAAGGCGACGTGATAGTGGATGGGCAGGTCTTTCAGAAACTTCTCGACGACCGGACGATCCTCGTTGGTGGCGCCGATGATGACCAGCCCTTTTTCTTTGTATTTGGCGTGCACCTCGTTCAGGTGCGGGATGGACTTGCGGCAGGGCGGGCACCACGTCGCCCAGAACTCCAGCAGCACCGGCTTCCCGGCGATCTGGGGCTCTTGATCGAGATACTTCAGTTTGAGTTCGGGCAGCGACTGCCCCACGAACTCCTGCGCGGACACCGCCGCGACCGCCGCAAAACTGAGAAGGGCCAAAAGCAACGCGCGCATCTTCATCGCATTCTCCCGCGTTCGCCAAGGGTTTTGTGAATGGCGTAACTCGGGACCAGCCTACGCCCCCTCCGGCCGATATGCAAACCCAAACCGGCTAAAACAAGCCGCCGAAAAGTTGTTTCAGCCCCGGCAGGACGGCCTGCAGCAAATGACCCTCCGGGTGGGCGTAAAACGGCCCGATGCGCGTGTAGAGCAGCGCCACGCGGCTCAAGAGCGTGCCGAGGATGGCGTGGCTTAGCGCGACGAGCGGCAGGTTAGGGCGGCGATAGTAAATCCAGGCCCAGCCGAACGCCGCGGGGAAGGCCGCCGCCATCAGGGGGCCGTTCGGCAAATGGGAGAGCGAGAACAAGCCGGCCGTCGCCAGCGCCGTCCCCGCCCGATGCATCGTCTCCGCGCCGGGCCCCTCGCCGCGCGGCAAGGCCGAGCGCACGCGGCTCATGAGGAAGACGAAAAAGATCGCCGCCTGGATCCACGCGAAAATGAGGTAGCCCGCGAATTTGACGGCGACCCGATTCCATTCGACGGCGACCAACAAGGCGGGCCGCCGCCCGGCGATTCCCGCGATGAGAACGGCGATCAACGCCGCCGTCAGCGCCCCATAGGCCGGCGCCGCCGTTCTGAAGGCGCCGGGGCCGCGACCGCCGGCCCAGGCCGCCGGTCCGCCCCGCCATTCCGGCGGATCGCCGTGCAAGGCCGGCGCGACGCGCAACATGTAAAACCCGCAGCCGAACACCAGCGCCCAATACGCCAAAATGCTGCCCCGTCCGGCGGCCCACAGCGGCCCCAGTATCCAAAGCGCGCCGAAGTAAATGCCCGCCGCCGCCGCGATTTCGGCCAGATTCCAAAGCCGATCCCGGTCGAGCGCCGCCTCGAGAATCCGCGCCCGCCGGTTCGGCAGCGCGACCGCCGGCGGCGCCGCCGCCGCTATCGTCTCCTCGACGGCGACGGGCGCGGGCGGCAATTCCTCCGACGGCCTCTCCGAATCGCGCAAATCCATGAATTTCTTCCTGGGCGTCTGAACGCTCCCGCTAACGCAATCCTAACCAGGACCCGCGTGATCACAAGTTCAAACGCGACATTCGCCTTGTCAGGCCCGAAGCCTTCACCCTATGCTCACCGCTCCGAAATCGAGGGCGCGACGGCCTTCAGGAGCGAACCATGAAAAAAGTGCTGATTCCGACCAAGCTTGACCGCATCGCCAAAGACATCCTGACGGCGCATGGCGGGTATGCCGTCGTACAGCTCGACCAAATGCCCATCGCGGAAGCCGTCGCCGCCCACCCGGACGCCTACGCGCTCATCGTCCGCAGCGAAAAAGTGGATGCCGCGATCCTGGACGCCCTGCCGTCGCTGAAGGTCGTGATCCGAGCGGGCGCCGGCTTCAATACCATTGACGTCAAGCACGCGCGGCGGCGCGGCGTGGATGTGATGAACACGCCCGGCGCCAACGCCAACGGCGTGGCGGAGCTGACGATCGCGTTGATGCTGGCGGACGCCCGCCACCTCGTGAAGGCCGACCCCTCCTGCCGCGCGGGCGATTGGGAAAAAACCGCGTTCATGGGCCGGGAGCTGGCGGGCAAGACCGTCGGCATCGTCGGCCTCGGCGCCATCGGACGGCTGGTCGCCCAACGGCTGAGCGGCTTCGATGTCAAACTGCTCGGCCACGATCCCTTTGTCGCGCCGAACCTCGCCGCCGATCTCGGCGTGGAAATCGCCGATTTGCCCGCGATCTTCGAGCGGTCGGATTACGTCACGCTGCACCTGCCTGAAAACGAGCAGACCCGCGGACTGGTCAACAAGGACTTGCTCGGTCGGATGAAGACCGGCGCGACGCTGGTCAACTGCGCCCGCGCCGGCATTGTGGTCGAGGAAGACCTGCGCGCGCTGAAAGCGGAGAAAAAACTGCGGTTTCTCAACGACGTCTATCCGAAAGACGCGCCCGGCCCCAAGTCGGTGGCGGACATCGCCGACCTCATGACGCCGCACCTCGGCGCCAGCACGCGGGAAGCCAACTACAACGCCGCCAAGCGCGCCGCCGAGCAGTTGATCGAATTCGACGACCGCGGCGTCACCAGCTACATCGTCAACCGCGACATCCCGGAGGGTCTCGAACCCGCCTATGCGGAGCTCGCCTACGCGATCGCCCGGCTCACCCGCGGCATGGTCGGCGAGGAACTGCCGCTCACACTGATCGAAACGAGCTTTTACGGCGAACTGAAGCCCTTCGCCGATTGGCTCATCGTGCCGGTGGTCGCCGCGCTCAACGACCAGTTCGACCGCTCGTCGGACGCCGCCGCCGCGCGCGCCTTCCTCAAGAGCCGCGGCATCGAATATGTCAACCGCGACACGAGCGACCGGCCCGGCTATCGCAACTCGCTGACGATTGACCTGACGGTCAGTCTCGGCGGCGGCGCGCTCCGTAAATCGAGCGTCCGCGGCACGGTGGCGGAAGGCCGCCTGATGGTGTCGCGCATTGACGACTTCGACCGCCTCTATTTCGAGCCGACGGGCCGCTGCCTGTTCTTCACCTACCGCGACCGGCCGGGCGTGCTGGGCGCGATCGGCGCGACGCTGGCGGCGGCGGGCATCAACATTGACGATGTGCGCAACCCCCACGATTCGAGCGGCAAAAACTCGATCGCGATTCTCAAGGTCAGCCGGCCGGTTCCGCCCGATGTATTCGGCGCCGTCGTCGAAAAGATCGAGGCCGGGCCTTCGTTCCAGATCGAGTTCTAGGGGCGGAGTCCGCCGCGCGGCCCGCCTCCGCCTTCGCGCTTCGGAGTGGCAAGCGGCGCCGCGAAAAAACCGGAGGATGACTGAACGGTTTCCTGCCGAAGATGGCTTCGCTCCGCGCTCGAGACCCCGCCGGAGCAAGCCCGATGAGGGGCGGTCGAAACCGCCCTCGCGGCGAAGGCGGAATGACCGGGCGGCGCCCCGTTCCAAGCCTTGGAAAAATTTGCCGTTTTTCTTCCAAGGCTTGGAACCCGGTTTCTTTTTTGGCTTTGCGGAGTGTATCACACTTCGCGAAGTGTGATACACTCCGTCCGTTCATTTTTAGAAGGCGCCGGGGCGGGCCCGATCCTCGAACGGAAGACGCCGCAGAGGCGGGCCCGACGGCAAGGGGATATGCCGAAGGCGCCGCGGGCGCAGGCGGGAACGCGGGGCGCGATCCCCGAGGCTCCGTCCGACGCCGGCTTCCGCCGAGACGCGGGCGCGCGAAGAAGGGCGTCCCCGCGCCATGCTTGCTTTACGGCCCGCGTTCGCCGATCATTTGCGCATGAATCTGCGCGGCTTCCATCGTTTCGGTGTCCCGGCGCGCGCGGCGGCGCTCGCCGCCGCGCTCGCCGGCGCGGGGTGCCGCTCGCTTCCCCCCGCGGCCTCGACAAGTCCCGACGCCGCCGGGCGCGAGTGGGACTGGGGGCCTTTCGCCTCGCGGTTGACGGATGCGCGCGGCGTCGTGCGCACGCGCGCCGCCGGGCCGATCTTCGAGCGCGCCCGCGATCCGGCGACCGGCCGCACGTTGACGGCGGCGCGGCCGCTGTACGCGCGGGCGGAAGACCCCGTTTCCGGCTGGACTCATTGGGATTCGGTCTGGCCGCTGGCCGAGGGCAAGTCCTTCAAAAACCAGATGAGCTGGCGGGTCGCGACCGTCTGGTATCAGGATTTCGACACGTCCGATTCGCGCTCCCGCTGGCGGCTGTGGGCGCTGCCGTTCTATTTCCAGGGGCGCGACGCCCAGGGGCGCGCGTACGCCGCAGTGTTTCCGCTCGGCGGGCGCATCCGGGAATTCTTTTTGCTCGACCGCGTGGACTTCGCGCTGTGGCCGCTGTGGGTGCAATCCCGGCAAGGCGAAATCCGCTCGAACACGGTGCTCTGGCCGATTTTCTCGGAGACCAAGGGCAAAGGCATCTACCGCGCGCGCGTCTTCCCCTTGTACGGCCGTTCCGCGATGCGGGATCACTATGTGAAGAAATTCGTTTTGTGGCCGATCTTCACCTCGGCCCGCTATGAATATCCGCAATCGCGCGGATACGGCTTCGTCCTGCTGCCGTTCTATGGCCGCATCAATTTGACGGACCAGGATTCGCATCTGGTTCTGCCGCCGTTTTTCCGTCACACGCGCGGCGCGCGCCAGAACCTCGTGCTCGCGCCGTGGCCGTTCGTGCAGATCGGCTGGGGCGAACAGCGGCGCTTCTACCTCTGGCCGCTGTACGGACGCCTCCGACGGCCCGGCGTCGCCAGCGAGTTCGCGCTATGGCCGCTGTTCTGGCGGGAGCGGATTGACCGCCCGGGCGCGATCCTGCGCCGCTGGAAATTTCTGCCGTTCGTCTCCCTCGAAACCGAAACCCTTCGGCGTCCCCCGCCGGGCGCGCCGGCGGTGCGCCGGCGCTATACGCAAATCTGGCCGCTGGGCTCCTACGAACGCTCGGGCGGCGAACGCCGCTGGCGCGGCTTCGAACTGCTGCCGTTCCGCGCGCCCCCGCCCGTCGAGCGGAGCTGGGCGCCCTGGTGGACGGTGTTCGAGCGCACAATCGTCGGCGATCGAACCGACACGGAGTTGCTCTGGGGCGTGTATCGCCGTCAGACGCGGGGCGACCGTTTCGCGCGGACTTCGATCTTTCCGTTCTTCGAGTGGCGCGGCGATCGCGCCGACCCCGCCGCGCCCGCGCGCGCCTGGTCGTTGCTGAAGGGTTTCCTCGGCGTCGAGACACGAAACGGCGAAACCCGCCTGCGCGTGCTATACTTTCTTCGATTCACCGTGCGACGGGAACCGACGCCATGATCACGCGCGAACCGGACCAATTCGAACCGGCGATCAATCCGCTGGGCGAGCTTGGCCGCAAGGTCCTGCTCACCGCGCGGGGCGCCGGGCGCGCGCTGATCATGCTCGGCCACGCCACGCTCGCCATCCGCCACGTTTTCCATCGGCGCAACCGGCGCGCCACGATGGAGCAATTCTTCATCACCGGCATCAAGAGCCTGGGCGTGATCACCATCGTCGCGCTGTTCACCGGCATGATCCTCGCGCTCCAGACGGGACTGGAGCTGCGGCGGTTCGGGCGGGAAGTCAATATCGGCACGGCCGTCACCGTCAGTCTCGTGCGTGAGATGGGGCCGTTCATGACGGGGCTGATCATCGCGGCCAGCGTCGGCTCGGCCATGGCCGCGCAGCTCGGCACGATGGTGGTCTCCGAGGAAATCGCCGCCCTCGAGGTTATGTCCATTGATCCGGTCCGGATGCTGGTGATGCCGCGGCTCGTGGCGCTCACGATCATGATGCCGATCCTGACCGTGTATACCAATATCCTGGGCGTCGTCGGCGGCGCGATCGTCGGCGAAACGCAACTGGGCGTCTCGATGCGGGCCTATTTCGACAACGCGCGGCTCTACGTCACCAACCGGGACCTGTATGTCGGCCTCCTCAAGGCGATCGTGTTCGGAATCTCCATTTGCACGGTGGCCTGCCACCAGGGTTTCTCGACCAGCCAGGGGGCCGTGGGCGTGGGCCAGGCGACCCGCCGCACCGTCATCATCTCGTTCCTCGCGGTGCTCGTGTTCGGTTACATGATTTCCCGAATCTTTTACAAATGAGCCTCATTCGATTCGAGCGGGTCCGAAAACGGCTGGGCGGGCGCGACGTGCTCGCCGGACTCGATTTGGCCATCGAAAAGGGCGAGACGTTCGTGCTGCTGGGCTCCTCCGGCTCCGGCAAGAGCGTCACGCTCCGGCACATGATCGGCCTGTTTCGCCCCGACGAGGGGCGCGTGTGGATCGGCGACGACTGTATCAGCGAGGCGCGGGGCCGCGAACTCGAGCGGATTCGACGCCGCTTCGGCATGCTGTTCCAAAACGCCGCGTTATTGCAGTGGATGACCGTGATCGAGAACGTCGCGCTGCCGCTGCTCGAAAAAACGAAATTGCCCGAGTCGGAAGCCTACGAACAGGCGCTCCGCCGGTTGGAACTCCTGGGCCTCGCCGACGCCGTTGAAAAACTGCCCGCGGACCTCTCCGGCGGCATGCAAAAACGCGTCGGGCTGGCGCGCGCCATCGTCATGGATCCCGAAATCATCCTGTATGACGAGCCGACGTCCGGACTCGATCCGGTGACGTCGCGCGCGATTGATCGTTTGATCGAGGACCTGCGCCGGCGGCTCGGCATCACGAGCGTCGTCGTCACGCACGATCTGCACAGCGCTTTGGCGATCGCGACCCGGATCGGCGTCATTCACCAAGGCCGGATCGTCGAAGTCGCCGCGCCGCGCGATTTCGTGCGATCGGAGAACGAACTGGTGCGGAGTTTTCTGGAAGCGCAATACATCACGCGGCGCGGCGCGTGGGAAAATCGGGAAGGGACGTCTTGAAATGAAACGGAATCGGATTCGCGAAACCTCCATGGAAGTGACGGTCGGCGCGTTCATGTTCATGGTGCTGCTCGCGCTCGCCTTCTTCACCATCATCCTCAGCCGCGAACAGTTGTGGCGGAAATACCATGCGCTGGAGGCGCATTTCGAGGAGGTGCTCGGCGTTCGCGAGGGGGACAACGTGTACCTGCGCGGCGTCGTGATCGGACGAGTCAAGCGCATCGAAACGGAACCCGACGGCGTGCTGTTGCGCATGTCGCTCGAGCGCGCGCCGGCCTTGCGAACGGATTATCGGATCGAGATTCTCCCCTCCTCGGTGCTGGGCGGCCGCTACGTTTCCATCTATGAGGGTTCCCGCGACGCCCCGCCGCTGCCGCCGGGCACGCGCCTTGTCGGCCTGCCGCCGGTGGACCTCATCGAAACGGCCACGCACGTCGTCGAGCGCGTTCGCGCCGCGCTGGAAGAGGAGGGCGTGCTCGCCAACGTCAAGGCCTCCCTCCAGAATCTCAACGACATCACCTCAAAAATCGCCCGCGGCGAGGGCACGCTGGGGCGGCTGGTGAACGAGGAAGGCGTGCATAACGAAATCGCCGCCGCCGCCGCCGATCTGCGCAAGGCCGCCGGCTGGCTCGCCTCCGGCGAAAGCTCCCTCAGCCGCCTGATCTCCGACAACGGCGAAATCTACAAGGACGCCGCCGAGATCGCCCGCAATCTCCGCGAGGCCAGCGGACGGCTCAACGAGGCCGAAAGCCTGCTCGGCAAATTGCTCGCGCCCGACGATACCGTCTATAACGACCTCAAGGCCGCCGCGGCCTCGCTGCGCGATGTGACCGACCGCATCGCCCGCGGCGAGGGCGCCCTCGGCAAGCTGGCGACCGAATCCGAGCTGTACGAGGAGGTGCGGCTGCTCATCAATGAGATGCGCGCCACCATAGACGATTTCCGCGAAACCGCGCCGATTTCCACCTTCACCAGCATTCTTTTTGGAGCCTTCTGACCGACGCCCGACGACGACGCGAGGGGAACCGCATATGGATTTGGATTTGCTCGAAACCGCGTTCGCCGCCGTGCGGGCGCACCAGCCCGGCGTCCGCGCCGCCGGCGCGCTGATTCTCGGTTCCGGCTGGGGCGACGTCGCCGAAGCGTTCGCCGCTTTCGCGGAAATCCCCTATGCGGAGATTCCCGGCCTCGGCGCCGCGGGCGTCGCCGGGCACGCGGGCCGGTTGTTGCTTGTCGGGCCGGCGGAGCGAACCCTGTTGATCTTTCAGGGCCGCCGGCACTGGTACGAGGGTGAAGGCTGGACGCCGATCGCCGCGCCCATCTATATCGCGCGCCGCCTCGGCGCGGCGGTCGTGTTGCTGACGAACGCCGCCGGCGGCATCCGCGAGGATTTGCGGGCGGGCGACCTCATGATTGTCTGCGACCACATCAACGCGATGGGGGTTCATCCGCTCATCGGCCCGCACCGTCCGTTCTGGGGGCCTCGTTTTCCCGACCAGACCGCGGTGTATGATCCCGCGCTCCGCGCGCGGCTGCGCGCGGCGGCGGAGGCGGCGGGGATTTCGATTCGCGAAGGCGTCTATCTGGCGGCCTCCGGTCCCACCTACGAGACCCCCGCCGAGGTCGAGGCGTTTCGGCGCGTCGGCGCCGACGCCGTCGGCATGTCCACCGTTCCGGAAGCGATCCTCGCGCACGCGGCGGGGTTGCGGGTGGCCGCCGTCTCGTGCATCAGCAACCTGGCGGCGGGCCGCGCGAGCGCGCCGTTGAGCCATGAGGAAGTCGCCGAAGCCGCCCGCGCGGCGATGCCGCGCCTGCGAGCGTTGGTCGTCCGTTGGTGGGCGGATCGTCCGGAGGTCTCGCCGTGAAAAAACGAGCGGAAGGCGTCGCGGGCGCGCGCGAGGCATTGATGGCCGCGGCCCGCGCGGCGGTCGGGCGCGCTTATGCCCCGTATTCGAGCTACCGCGTCGGCGCCGCCGTATTGACGGAAAACGGACAAATCTTCGCCGGCGCGAACGTTGAGAACGCCTCCTATGGCCTGACGATCTGCGCCGAACGCTCGGCGGTGTTCGCCGCCGTCGCCGCGGGCGCGCGGCGGCTGCGCGCCGTGGCGATCGCGTCGGATCGGGATCCCGCGCCCGTGCCGTGCGGCGCCTGCCGCCAGGTGCTGGCCGAATTCGCGCCGCCGGACACGCCGATTTTCGTCGTCGCGTCGAGCGGCGCGATCCGCCGTTTTCGCCTGGGCGCGCTGTTGCCCCACGGATTCGCGTTCCCGCCGGAGCGCCCATGAGCCGCGCTGCGAAAAGGATCGTCGCGCGCGGGCTGCTCGCGCTCGCCGCGCTGTCCGCATCGCCGGCCCACGGCGGCTGGACCGCGATTCGCGGGGCGCAGCTCAATGAGGAACGGTATTACGACGGCGACAGTTTCGAATTGCGCACGGCGCGCAGCCGCCGAATGTACCGACTTTACTTCGTGGACGCGCCGGAGACCGATCTCTCGTTTCCGGATCGGGTTCAGGAGCAGGCGGATTACTGGCGCATCTCCATCGAGCGGACGCTGGAGCTCGGCGAGGAAGCGCGGCGTTTCGTGCGGGAATTTGCCCGCGGAGGCGTCACCGTCCACCATCGGCGCGAGGACGCCGCCGGGCGAACCGAACGCACCTACGGCCTGGTGGAGGCGGGCGGGCGCTGGTTGGATGAGGCGCTGGTCGAGGCGGGTCTCGCCCGGCTGCACGGAAAGGGCACGGATTTGCCCGACGGGATCGCGGAACATCGCCATTGGGCGCGGCTGCGCGCGGCGGAGCGCCGCGCGAAAGAGGCGAAGGTCGGCGCGTGGTCGGATCGGCGAACCCCCGCCGAACGGTTGCGCGCCGATGCGGAGATCGAACCGGGACCCGCGAAAATTCGGCGCGACGCCGCCGCGCTGAACGTCGAGAACCGGATGCCGCGGGTGCTCGGTGTTCTGCGCGCGGGCCGGGAGGTGGAGGTCGTGCGCGCGGAAACGCCGGCGGTGATTCGCATCCGGTACGCCACGCCCGGCGGGCCGGTCGAGGCGCTGGTGTCGCGGGAGGATTTGGAACGGTGAACGGCGCGCTGTGGATTTGGCGGAATTTTCGATTTCTGCTGCCCGGCGATTGGGAGCTGCTCCAGTTCACCCGGCGGCCCGGCGAGGGCCGTTGCGCGTGGGCCGACCGCTGCGCGTTCCGGCTGGAGTTCGTCTGGCGCGCCGTGCCCGGACCGCCAGATTTCGACCGCATGATGGGCGATTACGCGGCGAAACTGGAGACCGAAGGCGCGCGCAAATTACGCCGCGAGCGGCGGGACGCCTGGCACGGCATCGCCGCCGAACAGGGCGGACGGCCGATCTCGCGATTCGGCGCCTATTTCGACCGCGAATCGTGCGTCGTGGAACTGGTTTTCCCGTGGCCGGAAGAACGCTCGCCGGCGCTCGAACGCGCGGTGCTCGCCGCCGTTCGCGAGGAGCCGCCGGACGCGGCGGGCCGCCGCCGGTGGCGGGCCTTCGGACTGGACCTGCGCGTGGATGGGCGCCTGGACCTGGCCGAGTGCCGCGTGGCGCCGGGCAGCGCGGAATTCCGCTTCGCGGACGAGCGCGGACGGCGCATCGTCCGATGTCGCCGCCTCGGCCTGCGCCCCTTTTGGATGAAGACCGGCGTTGCGGACTGGGTGCGCGGACAAACCCGCGACTGGCGCGCGGCGCGCGAGACCTCCGAGCGGCGCGAGGGCCACGAGGTGTTCCGCCGCGAGGGCGACGCGCCGACCGGCTTTCTGGAACGCGCGCTGCGGGGACGGAAATGCGCCGGTATGGAGGCCTGGATTTGCCCGGCGGATGATCGCCTCTACGCCCGCGAATGGCGCGGACCGGCGCCGTTCGCCGAGGACGAGGGCCGGCGGGGCGCGCTGGGGTGCGCCGGCTGCGGAGGACTGGGCGCATGACGGCGAAATCCGTTCCCCCGACGCCGGCGAACTGGCGGGCGCTGCTCGCCGCGCGTCCGGTGCGCAACGCCGCGGCCGCGGCGGAGGAAACGGACGACGGCGGCGTGCGCATCGGCGTGCGCAAAGCGGACGCCTGGTGGCGGCGCGCTCCCTGGAAATGGGCCGTGCCGGGCGGCGACCTGCGTTACACCGTCCTGGATCGGCTCGGACGCGAATTGTGGGAAATCTGCGACGGCCGAACCGTCGAGGAGATCGTCGAGGAAATGGCGCGCCGCCACCGGCTGACCTTCCACGAGTCCCGCACGGCGGTGACGCCGCTGCTGCGCGAATTGATCCGGCGCGGCGCGCTCGCCATCGCGCTGTCGCCGCCGAATGATCAGGTCAACATCAGATAGATCAGCATCGCCAGAAAAATCGCGCCGATGAGGACGGCGATCGCCTTGTTGCGCATGACGCGGCGATCCCGGCGTCCGATGGCGCCGGCGGGAAAGCTCGCGTGCGCGAAATAGCGTTGGAAGCGGTTCCGCTCGTCCGGCGCCGCGCGCGCCGCGGCCGGCGGGGGGGCTTCCTCGGCGCGCGGCGCCGCCCGGCCGGCGGCGGCAGCGGGC
>CALGXT010000035.1 GCA_937935255.1 uncultured bacterium
GGGGCGCGGGCGCGCGGGCGGACGGCGGGATTTGCGCTTTCCGCGTTCGGCGTAACGCGACAGAATGGAGACATGAATGTGGACGGCATTCTGGAAGCCTTCAATGCGGCCTCCGTGGATTATCTTTTGATCGGCGTCATCAATTATCTTTTGCGCCACGAGCCGGTGGCGACGTTTGATGTGGATTTTTGGATCAAGAATTGCGACGCCAACTGCCGGCGTTGCGAGCGCGCGCTTTGCGCGTTGGATGCCGCGTGGGGCGCGAGCGCGGCGGATTGGCGCCCGGTTCGGGACCGCGCGCCGGGTTGGCTGGGCGGTCAGGCGGTGTATTGTCTGGCCTCGCCGGAGGGGGCCATTGATGTTTTTCTGGCCGTAACAGGTCTGGATGACTGGCGGGCCTGTCGCGCGCGCGCCGTGGCGGGTACGACCGCCGGCGGCGTTTCGTATTGGGGGCTTTGCGACGCGGACATGTTGCGTTGCCAGGAGGCGTTGCCGGTTTCCGAGCGCAAGCCCGAACGTCTGGCGCGTTTGCGAAAAATCCTGGGGGAGCGAGCGCCATGATTCCCGCCGATCCGCGCGCGGAGGCTGCCCGACGCGATCGATGGTGGAATCCGGCGCAACGGTGGCGGGCGTTGCAGGAATTTCTCGACTGGGCGGACGCCCAGCAACCCGTTTCACGGAATGCGCCCGCCCAGCGTCTGCGGGAGGAGGCGCTGAAACGGCGGCGCTTGGAGCGGCCGCCATTCCCTCGATCCCCGAACGGTCGGGCCGGGGCCGGCGCAACGTCGGACTAGTGAATCCGCGGCGGGTTTTCCCAGAGGTCGGGGTTCGGCCCCAGCTTTTTCTTCAGGGCCTCGGTGGCCTTCGTCAGCCGCTGCGCGTAGGCGGGGGGCAAGGCCAAATTACCGGCGCGGGCGTTGCGGCGCGCCTGAGATGCGTTGCGCGCGCCGACCAGTACGGAGGCCACGCCTTCCTGCGCGATCAGCCAGGCCAGCGCGACGTTCGCCATCGGTTCGCCCAGATCGCGGGCGATGTTCCGAATCTCGTCAATCGCGGCGAAGGTCTCCGCTTCCGCGCCGGCCTCGCCGTGGCGGGTGTGCGGGCGCGAGGAAGAAAAATGACGGGTGCGCGCCCGCTCCGGCGGCACTTCGTCGGCGTTCGCGAACTTGCCGGTGAGCAGGCCGTGCAACAGCGGGGAGTAGCAGATGATGGAGATGTTGTTCCTCACGCAGAACGGCTTGATCTCATATTCGATCGCCCGGAAGAGCAAATTGTAGGCCACTTGATTGGAGGCCGGCGCGAACTCCCGCTTTGTCAGGCAAGGCGTGAGGTCCGATTTGCCGAAATTGGAAACGCCGAAGGCGCGGATCTTGTGGGAGGCCTGCAAATCCGCCAGCGCTTGAAGGGTTCCTTCGATCGGGATTTTGGGATTGGGCCAGTGAATTTGAAGCAGGTCAATGTATTCGGTGCGCAACCGCTCCAGGCTTTGCTCGCACGACGTTTTCAGCGCCTTTGGCGCCAGTTGATCGGGGGAGACCTTCGTGGCGATAATGATTTTGTCGCGCACGTCGGAGAGCGCCTCGCCCACCCATTGTTCGGCGACGCCTTCGCCGTACATGGGCGCCGTGTCGAACAGCGTGATGCCCTCCTCGAAGGCCGCTTTCAGGGCGGCGATGGCGTCCTCCTTATCCTGCGGCCCCCACGGAAACCCGCCGCCCATGGCCCAGGTGCCCAGTCCCACGGCCGAAACCCGCACATTCGTTCTGCCCAGCAACCGATATCGCATGCGAATGCTCCCCTTCCGAGAACGCTATCCGCCGTCGGATAGCGGAAGCCCTATAACCATGCCGCGCATGATACACCAACCGCAGGGATTCGCGCAAATAGAGTCCGGCGGTCGAGCGCAACACCCGTTCGACAACAACTGAATGAAGCGCAGATGTGGTGAATGGACGCGGATGGAGACCATAACGAGAGGCGCGAGGGATACGAAAATGCGATGAAAGGGAACCCCCTCTCCGCTGCGCGCATCTGCGATATCTGCGGTCAAAGTGAAACGAACCCGCCCTCCGAGGGTCCGCGCCGCTCAAGGGCAATGCGGGAGTGCGAACGGCGGCGCGCGGCCGGCCGAAAGCAGTTTTGAGCGAATTCGGAGAGGGCCGAAGAGGTTTCGCCGCCGACTCGTCGGGGAATGGCCGGCCCGCCATCTTGGAAGCGGTGTCGCTCCTCGCCACGGCCCCCCGCGCTTCGGAAGGCCCGGCCGGCGCGAGGCCGCCTTCGACCCCCGGGCGTTTCCTTGGCCTGCGTGCGGCTCGGTTTTTCGGGAACCGACTATCTCACACCTTCGAAGGTGTGAGATAGTCGTCATCATAGCAGAGAAAATCAAAAAAGCCTCATTCCTAAAGCAATATTGCAAAAAAAGCGCATCTCAACGCAGTTTTTGCTTGTCTCACACCTTCGAAGGTGTGAGAGTGCCCGGGCAATTCGAATTGAGAGGGGGAAGAAATGGAATTGAGTCTGCATCCGACGCTCTGGCGGACCTGTCGGACACTGGCCCATCGTCGGCGCCTGAAAATTCTGGCGGCGGTGTGCGAGGAAAAACGCGCGACGGTGGGTCGGATTGCGAGGCGCGTTTCGCTGCCGCCGGCGAAGACGAGTCTCCTCTTGCGCCAATTGCAGGCGCGCGGATTGATCGGCGTGCGCCGCCGCGGACGTTGGGTGGATTACGAGCCGACACCCGACCCCAGCGTGCCCCACGCCGCCGCGCTGCTTCATGCGATTCTCCCAATGTTGCCCCATGAAAGCGAGTATGGCCGCGCGATCTCCACCCTGACGGCTTTCACGCATCCCCGACGGCTTTGTCTGCTTCGCGCCCTGGCGGAAGGCCCGCAGTCGCCGTCGGCGCTCCGGGGCCGATGCGCGCTCTCGTATCCCGCGTTGTTCCGTCACCTGCGGAAGCTGATGCGCCGCGGTTTCGTTCAGAAACCGGCGGGCCTTTATTCCTTGTCGCCCCTCCGCGATCCGCTTTCACAGGCGCTCCTCACCTTGTCGCTGGCGTTCGAAGAGGATCGCGCGGGCCGGCCCAGCGTTACCGCACCGCCTTCGCCGTAGCGGTTGGCGCGGGGGCGCGCTTCAGTTATAGTCGCTCCGATTTGAACCCGATGTTCAACGGCCCGAAAGTTGCGACCGGCTACGGTATTGATTTCGGCGACGGCTTTTTGGCCGCGGCCCGTTGCCGCGGCCGGCGCTGCGACGCGCTCCCCGACGCCGGCGCCGCCGCTTCCGCCATCGCCGCCGCCCAGCGGCGCGGCGGCGCGCTTGTCGCGGCGGCATTGCCGGCCGGCGATTGCACGGTGCGCCGTTTGTCCGTTCCTTTGCGGTCGCGTTCTCGCGCGCGGCGAGTGCTGTCCTCGCTGCTCGATCCGCAACTGCCGTTTCCGCTCGAATCCTGCGCAGCGGCTTTTTCGGAGATCCGTCGCGCGCCCGACGGGGGTTTCACGGCGCTCGCCGTCGCGGCGCCTCGCGATCTGCTGCGACGCCGGCTGGAGCGTGTGCGCGCCGCGGGCTTCGATCCGGCGGCGATCGTGCCGGAAGGCCTGGCGCTTTGGGCGGGCAGCGTGCGGGAAGCCCCGCCCATCGGACCAAACGCCGCCCGCGTCGCGCTCTACGCCGGCGCCGATCGCTGGGTCGCCGCCGCCGGCATCGGACGCGAGTTCCGCTGGAGCGTTTCGACGCCGCCCCCCCCCAGCGCCGCCGCGCCCGCGGCCGCGGAAGCCCTGACGCCCGTGCTGCGGCGTTTGCGCGCCGACGGCGAATTCCGAAACGCAACACTGGACTGGCGCTGGTGCGGTCCGGCCGTCCCGGAAGATTCGCTTCTGGACGAATTGCGGACTTCGATCGCCGCAGAGCGGCCGTGCGAGTTTTCGCGCCACGCGGACGGCGAGGCGCTGCTCGCCCGGGCGCTCGCGCGCGCCGCCCGCGATGCGGGCGCCGCACTCGGAAATTTGCGCTCCGGCGAGGACGAGCATCCGGATCTGGCGGCGTTGCGCGATCGGCGGGAAAAGCGCGGCTGGCTCGCGCTGGCGGCGGTCGGTCTGGCGTTGGTTGCGGTCAATCTCTTCGGCGGCGCCGCCGTCGCGCGCCGGGATGCCGACGCCCAGTCCGCGCTGGAGCAAGCCGCTCGGTCGGTCGCCGGAACCTCCCGTGTGCCGCGGGGACGCGAATTGGCCGCGGCGCGAACCGCCCTGGACGAGCGGCGCGAGGCGCTCAAACCGTTCGTGCGCGGAACCTCGGCGGTTGCGGCCACGTCATTGGCGACGGCCCTGCGGCAAGCGGCGGGGCAGGAAATCGCGATTCAAGAGCTGCAAATCTCGGATGAGGCCCTGCTCGTCGCCGGCGGCGCGCCCCGGCGCGCGGCGGCGGAGGCGCTCTCCGCCGGTTTGGAGCGCGAAGGATGGAAGACCGCGTTGAACTGGACGTCCGGCGCGGGCGAAACCGGCGTGTTCGAAGTGCGGGGGACGCGGCCGTGACCTCCAGCGCTCACCGTCTCATCGGGGTCCGGGTTTTCGCGTCGGCCGCGGTCATCGCCGGATTGACGTTGACCGCGATCGAGTGGCCGGCGGCTCGCCGCCGCGCGGCGGCGGCGCGTCGAAAACTCGCGGAGCTGGAAACCGTTCGACAGATGCGCGAAGAGTCGGAGCGCTGGGCGGAAGGGCGGGATTTATGGGAAGAATTGGATATTCAGACCTTGACGCCGCCAGACTCGCTTTCGCGCCGCATCCTGGGCGATACGGCGGCGCCGGAAATCATCGAACGGGGGGCGGAGACCGTTTTCGGCGGCTGGCGCCGCCGGCGCGTGGAGCTCGTTTTTCACGAGGCGCCGCTGGCCGCGGTGGGACGCCTGGTCGCGGAGGCCGCCGCGGCGCGGCCGCCGTGGCGGCTGGCGGAGTTCCGTGCGACGGCGGCGCCCTCGGCGCGCGGATATGGCCGTGTGTCGCTCGTTTTCGAGGGGCTTGAACGCGCGGAGGAAACGCCGTGAGTTCGGTTTCTCCCGCCGACATCGCGCCGCCGTTGCGCATCCACCCGCCGGCGCGCGCGGCGCGCGAGTTGCTGTTCAATCTCGTCGCGCGCGAGCTGAAGGCCCGCTATAAAGGCTCGGCGCTCGGTTTTCTTTGGACGCTGTTGACGCCGCTCTTCATGGCGATCATCTATGTCGTGTTTCTGCGGATTCTCGCGGGCCGCGGCGTGCCGCTGGAGGAGATCGTGATCGGCGTTTTCGCCTGGACCTTCACGGTGCAGTCGGTGAACAGCGGGTTGACGGCGGTCACGGCCAACGCGAATCTGGTCAAAAAGGTGCGGTTCCCGCGGGCGCTGCTGCCGATCGCCGCGACGGCGGCCAATTTGGTGAGCTACCTGCTGACGCTGGTCGTGCAATTCGTCATCGTCGGCGTTCTGCTGTGGCAGGACGGCCGCTTTTTCAGCCCGGGGACCCTGGCGCTGCCGGCGCTCATCGCGCTGCATACGGCCTTCAACCTCGCGCTGGCGCTGCTGCTGGCGGCGGCAAATGTGTACTTTCGCGACACGCAGCATCTCGTCGGCGTGGGACTCAGCGCGTGGTTTTTCCTGAGTCCGGCGATGTACAACCTTTCGATCCTCGAACGCTGGACGGCGACGCGGCCGTGGTTGTTGCAAGCCTATTTGGTCAACCCGCCGGCGCCGTTGATGACGGGCTATCGCGCGCTGCTGCTCGGGCAGCCGTTCCCGTGGGGGTGGGGGGCCGTGGTCGGTCTGGCGCTGCCGCTGCCCCTTCTGGCGGCGGCGCTGGCCGTGTATCGGCGCGCGCAGCGGAATTTCGCGGACTGGCTGTGACATGACGGAGATCGCCATAGCGGCCCGGGGCCTCGGCAAGTGCTACCGCGTGCGCGGTCTGGCGCCGCCGACATTGTTCGGGACGCTGACGGGGTTGGGGCGGCGCGCGCGCGCGGAGAAATTCTGGGCGCTGCGCGGAGTGGATTTCGACATCCCGCGCGGGCGCACCGTCGGCGTGATCGGTCCGAACGGGTCGGGCAAAAGCTCGCTGCTCGGCCTGGTCGCGGGCACGATCGCCCCGACCGAGGGCGCGGTGCGCGCTGTCGGCCGCATTTCCTCCCTGCTCGAGCTCGGCGCGGGCTTCCATCCCGATCTCACGGGCCGCGAGAACGTCTTTCTCAATGCGGCGATTCTCGGCATCGCCCGCGAGGATGTGCGGCGGCGCTTCGATCACATCGTCGAATTCGCCGGCCTGCGCGACTTCATTGACCAGCCGGTGAAACACTATTCGAGCGGCATGTATGTCCGCCTCGGCTTCGCGGTCGCGGTGGAAATGGACCCCGATATTCTGCTGATTGACGAGGTGCTGGCGGTCGGCGACATCGCCTTCCAGCTCAAGTGCCTGGATCGCATCCGCGATTTCCAGAAGCGGGGCAAGACGCTGCTGTTCGTCAGCCACGCGTTGCAGACGGTGGAGGAATTCTGCGACGAGGCCTTTCTGATGCACCGCGGCGCGCTGGTCGAACGCGGTCGGCCCGACGAGGTGATCCTGCGTTACCTGCGCTCCTACATGGGCGAGGGGGGCATGATCTACACGCAGGAGTTCGGCACCCGCGAGGTGGAAATCCGCGCGGCGCGGATGCTCGACGCCGCGGGCCGCGAGACGGGCATCTTCGAGACGGGCCGCCCCATGATCGTCGAGATCGAATACGAGGCCCGCCGGCCGATCGAGGGCGCCGTCTTCGGTTTTTCGGTGAAGACGGGCAACGGCCTCTACGTCTTCGGCAGCAATTCGCAGATTCTGCGTCAGCCGACGCCGCGGCTCGAGGGCGTCGGGCGCGCGCGGCTCGCGCTCGATCCGCTGACCCTGATGCAGGGCAACTTCATTCTTTCGCTGGCGATCCACTCCGCCGACCATGCGACGCAGTACCATCGCCGCGAGGACTGGTATCCGTTTGCCGTCCGCAATCCCACGGGCGCGCTCGGTCTGTTTCACCTGAATTCGCGCTGGGAATTTCCCGGCGCGGCCTCGTGACAGACGGCCCGCGCCGCGCTATGCTCGATGCAAATGCCGACGACCGAATCTCTGGTTCGCACCGACCGCGCGTCGTGCCCGAGCCCGCACTCGGCGGCGAACAAGGCGGCCCGCGCGTTGTGGGGCGCGGTTTGGCGGCTGTTATTCCGACCGACGCCCCGGTTTTGGCACGCGCCGCGCCGCGCGCTCCTGCGCGTGTTCGGCGCGCGCGTGGGGCGCGGGGCGCAAATCATGCCCTCCGTCTCGATCTGGGCGCCCTGGAACCTCGCGCTCGGCGACTACGCGACCGTCGGCGACGGCGCGGACCTCTACAGCGTGGATCGCATCGAGATCGGCGCGCACGCGACGATCAGCCGGCGCGCCTTTCTCTGCACGGCGACGCACGAAGTCCACCATCCGAACATGCCGCTCAAGACCGCGCCGATACGCATCGGCCCGGGCGCCTGGGTCGCGGCGGAGGCGTTCGTGCATCCCGGGGTGACCCTCGGCGCGGACGCCGTCGCCGGCGCGCGCGCCGTCGTGTTGCGCGACGTGCCGCCCCGCCGGATCGTCGCCGGCAATCCCGCCCGCGACATCGGCGAGCGAAAGCTGGAGAAATGACGCCGCCGCCCCAGATCGGGACGAACGCCACGCCCCTTTCCGCCGTGATTCTCTGCCGCAACGAGGCGGCCAACCTGCCCCGCTGCCTCGCGGCGTTGCGCGGCTGCGCGGAGACGGTGGTGGTGGACGACCGCAGCGAAGACGGCAGCCGGGAAATCGCCGCCGCGGCGGGCGCGCGCGTGGTCGAACACCCCTTTGTCTCCTTTGCCGACCAACGGAACTGGGCGCTCGATCACGCCGAGCTCCGCTGCGAGTGGACGCTGCACTTGGACGCGGACGAGGTCCTGACGCCCGAGGCGCTGACGGAGATCGGGCGGCTGTTGCCCGCGCTGCCGCCCGATCGCGTCGGATTCATCGCGCGCAAGATCCTGTTGGACGGTCGTTGGCTTCGGCACAGCGCCGATTATCCGGTGTATGTCGCGCGCCTCGTCCACCGGCGCGGTCCGCGTTTCGTGATGGCGGGCCATGGCGAGACGATTCCGGCCGCCCCGGCGTCGGCGGTGTACCTGCGCGCGCCGATGCTGCACTATTCGTTTTCCAAGGGATGGGCCGAATGGGAAGAGCGGCATCGCCGCTACGCGGCGGCGGAGGCGGCGCGGCTGGCGCGGGGCGGCGTTGCGTTGAACCCGCGGGATTTGTTTGCGAAAGATCCGGTGTCGCGGCGGCGCGCGCGGCGCGCGCTATCGCTGCGCATGCCGGGGCGGCCGGCGCTGCGTTTTTTCTACGCCTACGTTTTGCGGCTGGGATTTCTGGACGGCCGGCCCGGTTTCCGGTTCTGCCGCGCCATGGCGCGCTATGAGGCGTTCATCTCGGCGGAGCTTCGCCGCGCGCGGGAGGCGTCCTCCCCATGAGCTTGCGCGTCGTCCTGGTCAATCAGTTCTACCCGCCGTCGCCGGCGCCGACCGGCGTGTTGTTGCGGGATTTGGCGCGCGCTTTACGCGCGCGCGGACACGCGGTCGCCGTGCTGGCCTCCGCCGGTTTGTATGGATCGGCGGCGGCGGCCGGCGAAGCGGCGGATGACGCGGGCATCGCGGTGCGTCGGCTGGGGCGGGCGCGAGCGCACGGCGACGGCTTCGCGCGAAAAGCGGCGGATTATCTATTTTTTCATTTGCGCGCGGCCTGGGCGTTGCGGCAACTCTCGCCCCGGCCCGACGCGATCGTGGCGATGACGACGCCGCCTTTCATCGGCGTGCGCGCGGCCCGCTACGCCCGGCGGCGCGGCATTCCCGTGATCTTGTGGTGCATGGATCTCTATCCGGAGGCGCTGGCCGCGAACGGCCGGCCGAAATCCGGCGGTCGGTTGTATGGCCGGCTGGAGCGTTGGGCCCGCATCGAGCGGGAGTCCGCGGCCGCCGCGGTGGTCATCGGGCCGGACATGCGGGCGCGGGTGGCGGCGTCGGCGCCGGCCGCGCGAATCGTCGAGATTCCCGTCTGGAGCCGGCGCGCCGCCACGGAGCCGGATCGCCGCGCCGCGCTGAATTTGCGGCGGGAGCGCGGATGGGCCGAGGATGACGTGGTGTTGATGTACAGCGGGCACATGGGCCGGGCGCATCGGGTCGAGGAGTTCGTCGCGCTGGCGGCGGCGTTGCGCGAGGCGCCGGCGCGCTTTCGCCTGGTGTTCTGCGGCGCGGGCGCCGCGCAAATGTCGTGGTTTCGCGCCGGCGCGGGGCTTTTCGAGTGGCTCGACCCCGTGCCGGAGTCGCGGCTGACCGCCCATCTGCTCTCGGCGGATGTGCACCTGGTTTCGCAACAACCGGAATGGACGGGCATTGTCGTTCCGAGTAAATATCAGGCCGCCGGCGCCCTGGGGCGCCCGGTCTTTTTCGCCGGGCCGGCGGATTCCGCGGTGGCGCGGTGGATCGTTGAGGGCGAAACCGGTTGGGTCGCGGCGCCCGAGGATGGCGACGCCGTGGCGCGCGCGGCGCTGGAACTGCGCGATCCGGAAGCGCGGCGCGTCCGGGGAAACAACGCCGCCCGCCGGCATCGCGAGTTGTTCGATCCCGAAAAGCGGCTGCGGCAATGGGCGCTGCTGGTGGAGGCGACGGTTCGGGATGAATCCGTGCGCCGCAAAGGGGCGGACGCGGCGCCGCGGCGACGGGGATCGGCGAACGAATGAATCACGCGATCTGGAAATACGCGGCGTCGCTGCTGACGGGGGCGGCGGTATCGCTGCTGATGACGCGCTTTTGGGGGCCGCGCGCGCCGCGCTGGGGTTTTTTGGACCGGCCCGGCGGACGGAAGCGGCATCGCGAGCCGACGCCGACCGCGGGCGGGATTGCGGTCTTTCTCGGGTTTCATGCGGCCTGCGCCGTCGTCTTTTTGCCCCCATGGCCGCCTTTCGCCGGCCAGTTGCCCATGGGTTGGTGGCTGCGCATGATTCCGCTCACCGCGGGCGCCGTCGCGATCGGCGCATGGGATGATCGCTATTCGATGCGGCCCTGGGTGAAGTTTGTCGCGCAATTTCTGCTGGCGGTCGGGGCCTATCTCCTGAACCTTCGAATCCAGAATGTCCTGGGCGCCGACCTGCCGGAGGCATTGGATTTCGCGGCGACCGCGGTGTGGTATGTGGCCCTGATGAACGCCTTCAATCTGATTGACGGTCTGGACGGTCTGGCCGCGGGCATCGCGCTCATCGCCTCGGCGGGCGTCGCGCTGACGCTGGTGTTTCGACAGGCGCCGGGCGATGTGCTCCTGTTGCTGGGATTCGCCGGCGCCTGCGCGGGATTCCTGCGCTATAATTTCTATCCGGCGCGCGTCTTTCTCGGCGACACCGGCAGCCATTTCATCGGATTTACCTTCGCGGCGCTGGCTCTTTCGACCAATTCCAAGGGGCCGGCCCTGGCGGCCTTGGGCGCGCCGCTGCTGGCCGCCGGCGTGCCGTTGTTCGACACCCTGCTGGCGGTTTGGCGGCGCTCCGTGCGCCGATGGAAAGACGGGGCCGAGACCGCCGCGGTCGGCCGCGCGGACGCCGACCACCTGCATCACCGCCTGTTGCGCCGGTGCGAGGGACGTCAATCCCGTGTCGCGCTCCTGCTGTACGGGGGCACGGCGGCGCTGTGCGGTCTGGGCCTGCTGATCAGTGTGTTCAACGATCGGGCGCTGGGGCTGCTGGCGTTGGCGTTTCTGCTGGGCGCGTACACGATCGTACGCCGGCTGGCCTGGATCGAGTTGGAGGACACCGGCGAAGCGCTCCTGCAGGGCATGACTCGCCCTGTGCGCCGCAATCGGGCGCTGTTGTTTTACGTCGCGGCGGACATCGCGATCCTCAGCGGCGCCTTGTGGCTGACGGCGGCGTTGTTGGGCGACGGGGGCTTGCCGATCGCCGGCGGTTCCAAAAAACTGTGGTTCATGTTCGCGCCGACGGATATCGCGTTGCCGTTTATCGCCTTGTTGCTGTTTCGCTCGTACACGCGCGTCTGGTACCTGGCGCGCATTTCGGAATACGCCTCCACCGGCGTCGCCGTGGCCGTCGGTCTGGCGGCCGCCTTCGCCGCGCAGGCGATCGGCTGGGGGGAACAGGCGTCCGCGCGGCGGCTGCTGCTGCGCTACCTCTTTCTCTTCGGCGCGGCGGCGCCGGGCATCACCGGCATTCGCGCCGCGCATCGAATCGTGGAGGATTACCTGGCGCGATTTCATATCGGGCGTCGGGCGGGGTCGAGCCGCGGGCCGCGCGCTTTGATTTGCGGCGCCGGTTACCGGACGACGCTTTTCTTGCGCACGGCGCATCTCCCGCGCGAGGGCGGCGCGCGCCTGAGGGTGATCGGAATCGTCGCCGAAGACGAAGCCGTCAAAGGGCATTACGTCCACGGCTATCGCGTGTTGGGATCGGTGCGCGATCTGCCGGTCATCCTGCGTGAACACGCGATCGAATCCGTGCATATCGTCGAGGACCTTGCGCCTGAAAACGAGGCGCTGGCGCGCGACGCCGTCCGCGCGCACGGGGCGCGGCTGGCGCGCTGGCGCTTCACGGAGGAAACGCTCGAAACCGGTTCGCGCGCCGTCAGCGAAACACGGCCCGGAACGGACGGAGCGGCCAGTACAACGCCCGCCAACAGGGCGGCAGATTGAAGCGTCGGAAGTCGCCGTCGCCGGGCGCCAGCGCGCGAAGGAGCGCGCTCCGCGCCCACTCGACGCGGGTCATCAGCTTCCGATGCAACCGGCGCGCTTCCGTCGCGGTCGGTTCCCCCGGCGGCGCCAATTGCGCCCGATAGAGGCTCACAATACGGGCGTATACGCCCCGCGGATCGGCGATCCTGCATAGCCCCGGTCCGAACAGTTGTTCCGCCAGGAAGCAACCCGCGTCCAGCGCGGCGCGCGGAAAAGCGGGGCGCAAAAGACCGGCCCGCGCCCGTTCATGACAGCCGGGGTGTCTCGCCAGCAGTCCCGCGATGTCCGCCGCCCAGGCCAGCCGCGCGCCGCCGTGCCAAAGCGCGTGTCCGCAGGCCAGCGCCAAATGCTCCTCCGGCGTCGGCGCGCGCACGACGCCGCGATCCAGCCGAACCTCGGCGCCGACGACGGGCGCTCCGCCGGCGCGAAAAGGGGGCCAGGGCCAATGCGGCGGGAAGAATCGAAAATTGATCTCCGCGCGAACCGCCGCGGGACCCACGAACGCCACGCCCCAGCCGAAATGCCAATAATGTCCGCGCCGCCGGTCGTCGGCGATTTCCGGCCGATAGCCCGCCGCCCGCAGCGCGGCCTCCAGCGCCGGGCCGTCCGCCGGTTCGCAGCGCCAATCGAGATCGTCGAACGCCCGCAGGCCCGGATCGGGCCAGGCTTGCGCCGCGAGCGCGGGACCCTTGACCAGGAGAAGCCCTTTCACCGCCGGCGCCAGCCGTTCGTACAGCCGCTCGGCCTCGGCGGCAAGCCGCGCGGAGTGGAGGGCCTGTCCATACGCGGCGTTCCGCCAAGCCGGCGGCGCATCCGCGGCGCCGACGGCGTGGAGCAGGCCGACCATCCGATGCCGCCGCGCGAGGGGGAGCAGATCGGCGCTCAACGCGGGCGGGGAGCATTTCCCCGGAATCGGCGGCAGCCCGTGCAATTGCCGAAACGCCCGCCGGCATTCCTCGAGGAATGGCGCGAAGAGCTCGGCGGAATCCGCCGCCGTCGCGGGATGCGATTTCATGGCGATGGGCTTGTTCCGGGCGCGTTCATCGGCGCCCGATGGTCAGCACGTACCGGATCGGATTGTCAACACCGCATTGGCGGACCGCGCAACCGCGCCGACGGGCGGGAAACCGGGCGGCGCGCGGGAGCGGTCGCCTCCCTCGCCTCCGACCGCGCGAAAATCGCGCCGTCACTCGATCCTCCGGGAATCCTCGGGGACAATTGACAAGATCCGATCGGCGACATCGAACGTGCATTTCCAAGCCTTGGAAAACAAGGCTGGCGCGCCGTCCGAGCGGTGAAAATAAACAACTTCCGAATGCGTCTCGTGCCCCGCTTCCCGATTTGCGCTTGATTTGAAGAGGCGCGGCGTGCTATTTGCGCGATCATGAGCGTGCTCGATTCCACCCCGTCCGCCGGCGGGTGCGATGGGCGCTGCGCGGCGTGCGCGGTGAGTCGCGAACCCCAGGGCGATAACCTTTTGGAGGGGCCTTCGCTGGTCTGGCGGTCGGCGGTCGTCTTTCTGTTGCCGCTGGCGGGATTGGCGGCGGGGGCGGCGCTGGCCGGCGGCGCCGGGCTTCGCGCGGTCGGCGGGGCGGCGGCGGGCGGTGTCGTCGCGGTGGCGCTCGCGCGTGTTCTGGCGCATCGGGGTCTGGCTAAGACGGCGCCGGCGCAAGATCGCCTTTCCCATTTATGAGCTCGGAATCTTCCACCGTGCTTTCGCCGCCCGGGCGCTTCGCCGGCGGGGTGCATCCGCCCGAACATAAGGAGCTCGCCCGCCACGCGGCGATCGAGGTATTGCCGCCGCCGGCCGAACTGGCGCTGCCGCTCTTGATGCACACCGGCGCGCCCTGCCAACCGGTCGTTCAACCCCGCGCCGAGGTTGTTTATGGCGCGTTGCTCGCCGACTCGGACGCCTTCGTGTCCGCGCCGATCCACGCGCCTGCGGCGGGCGTCGTCCAGCGCGAAGGCGTCGCGACGCTGCCCAACGCGCGGCACGTGAAGACCATCCCCCTGAAAGTCGGCCCGCACCAGATGGCGGCGGAGGAACTGATGGCCGATATGTTCGGCGGCGAGTGGCCGGAGGACGGCATCGCGGACGTCGCGCCCGAGGAAATCGTCAAGGCCGTGCGCGCCGCCGGCATCGTGGGGCAGGGCGGGGCCGCCTTCCCCACGCACGTCAAACTGGCGCGGAATCCGAAAAAGCCGGTGGACACGATCCTGGTCAACGGCTGCGAATGCGAGCCGTATTTGACCGCCGATTACCGCGTCATGGTCGAAGCGCCCGCGCCGGTCATCTCCGGCGCGCGGCTCGCGGCGCGCGCCGCCGGCGCGGCGACGATCATCATCGCTGTCGAAGACAACAAACCCGAAGCCATCGAAGCGTTGCGCGCGGCCGCCGCCGGCGACGTGAAGATCATGTCCGTGCCGACGCGCTATCCGATGGGCGGCGAAAAGCAGACGGTGCGCGTGGCGACCGGCCGGACGATTCCCACCGGCGGGCTGCCGTTGGATGTCGGCGTTGTGGTCATCAACGTCGAAACCGCGGCGGCGATCGCGCGGGCCGTGTGGCGGAAGAAACCCCTGACCCACCGTGTGGTGACCGTCACCGGCGGCGGCATCGCGCAGCCGAAAAATATCCTCGCGCCGATCGGTTGCCGCTACGCCGACCTGGTTGCGTTTTGCGGCGGACTGAAGCCGGAAGCCGGGCGCGCGATCGCCGGCGGCCCCATGATGGGATTTGCGCTCGGCGATTTCAACGCGCCGGTCACCAAGGGCACGAGCGGGCTGACCGTTCTGACCGCGGAAGATGTGCGCCGCGCCGCCGAAACGCCGTGCGTCCGGTGCGGGCGCTGCGTCGAGGCGTGCCCGCTCGATCTGATGCCGACGCGCCTCGCGCTCGCGGCGCGGCACAAGGATTGGAATCTGGCGAAACGGCATCACCTGATGGCCTGCATGGAATGCGGTTGCTGCGCGTATGTCTGCCCCGCGGCCATTCCGCTGGTGCAATTGATCCGCATGGGCAAGGTGCAAATGATGAAGGAGGTCGGGAAATAGGCCGCGGGCCTCCCGAAACGCGCATGGCGGAAAACGCTGTCACTCCGATCGCGCCGGCCGCGCCGCCGCCGGCGGCCGCCTCGGCCCGCGCCGCGCCGGCGAAACCCGCGCCCGCGCTCTCCGTCGCGCCGGGACCCCACATCGCCTCCGGCGCGCTGACGACGCGCCGCATGATGCTCGACGTCATTCTGGCGGCTCTCCCGCTGCTCGCGGTTTCCGTGTATCTCTTTCGGCAGTATGCCGTCTTTCAGATTGCCATCAGTGTGATCGGCGCTCTGGCGGCGGAGCGGTTTTTCGGCTGGATGCGGCGGCGGCCGAACACGCTGGGCGACCTTTCGGCGGCGGTCACCGGTCTGATCCTCGGCCTCTCGCTGCCGGCCTCCGCGCCGTGGTACGTCGGCGTGATCGGCGCGTTCGCCGGCATCGGGTTCGGCAAGGCGGTCTTCGGCGGGCTGGGCCAGAACATCTTCAACCCGGCGATGGTCGGACGCGCGTTCGTCATGATCGCCTTCCCCGCGGCGCTCGGCGCCTCGGCGTATGTCGCGCCGACGCTGGGCGTGGACGCCGTCACACAAGCGACGCCGCTGACGGCGTTCAAGATGATGGGTTCCGTGGCGGCCTTGAAACCGCTGTTTCTCGGCATGACCAACGGTTCGATCGGCGAGACGAGCGCGCTCGCGGCGTTGATCGGCGGCGCGTATCTGTGTTGGCGCGGCACGGCGGCCTGGCGGATTCCGGCGGGCGGGATTCTCGCGCTGGCGATTCTGGCCGGGGCGTCCGATCTGACGGGCGGTTCGCCGTGGACCTTTGCGCATCACCTTTCGAGCGGCGCGTTCCTCTTCGGCGCATTCTTCATCGCCACCGATCCGGTGAGCTCGCCGCTCACGCCGAAAGGGCAGTGGATTTTCGGCGCGGGATTCGGCGCGCTGGTGCTGCTGATCCGCGCGTTCAGCGGTTATCCGGAGGGCGTGATGTTCTCGGTGCTGCTGATGAACTCGGTCGCGCCGCTGATCAACCGTTGGACGATCCCGACGCCCGTGGGCGGGCCGGCGCCGGAGCGGAAATGAAACGCAATTATATTCAACAAGCCTGGCTGGTGATTGTGCTGGCCTGTCTCTTTGGGGCGGCGCTCGCGGCGGTGCACGCCGGGCTGGGCCCGCGCATCGCGCAAAACCGGCTCAACGACACGCTCTCCCAGATTCCCACGCTCGTGGAGGGCGCGGCGCGCGGCGAGCCGCTGGAGATCGGCGGCCGTATCGTCTATCGCGCGGTGGACGGCGAAGGCGCGGCGGCGGGCTGGGTCGTGCCCGCGGGCGGACAGGGCTTCGCCGATCGCATCGAACTTTTGATTGGGCTGGATCGGGAGGCCGCGCAGATCACCGGCCTTTACATCTTGCAGCAAAACGAGACGCCGGGTCTCGGCAACCGCGTCACGGAGCCGGAGTGGCGGGCGCGATTCGCGGGCCAATCGGCGCTCGCGCCGCTGACGGTGGTCAAAGGCCGCGCCGGCGGGGCCGGCGAGGTGGAGGCCGTCACCGGCGCGACCGTCTCCTCGCAGAGCGTCGTCGGCATCGTGAACGAGGCGGTGGCGCGATTCCGCCGCGAGCGGCCGGAGGGCGCGCCATGAGCGAGCGCAAGAACGACGGCCCCACGCCGATGGAGCGCTTCCTCGGCGGCTTGATTCCGGAAAATCCGGTCTATCGCCAGATTCTCGGCATTTGCCCCTCGCTGGCGGTGACCAACACGATGGAGGGCGCGCTGACGATGGGCGTTGCCGCCCTGTTCGTGTTGTTGTGCTCCAACATCCTGATCAGTCTGATTCGACCGCTCCTGAAACCGCATTTGCGCATTCTCGTGTTCACGCTCACGATCGCGACCTTCGTGACGATCGCCGACCGCGTTCTGGCGGCCTATTTGTACGACATGAGCAAGCAGCTCGGGCCCTACATTCCGCTGATCATCGTCAATTGCGTCATCATCGCGCGCTGCGAGATCTGCGCCTCCAAACAGCGGGTCTTCACGGCGGCGGCGGACGCGCTGGGTCAGGGGCTGGGCTTCACGCTGGGCCTGATGACCATCGCGACGGTTCGCGAGATTCTCGGCTTCGGCACCTGGTTCGGCAAATGGCTCGGTTGGCGCGTCATCCCGGCGACGGCGCCGGCGCACTGGTCGAACTGGGTCATCATGATCCTCCCGCCGGGCGCGTTCCTCACGCTCGGCCTGCTGCTCGGGGTCTTCAACGCGCTGACCGCGAAGAAGGAGAAGGCGGCGTGAACTACCTCGTCTCCGTGCTGCTGCTGGCGATTTCGACCGCATTGATCAACAACATGGTCTTCCACTATTTCGTCGGAAACTGCCCGTTCATCGGCGTTTCGCGGCGGGTGGACACGGCGTTCGGCATGGGCGCGGCGGTGACCTTCGTGGTCACGATCGCGGCGGCGCTCTCGTGGATCATGACCTATTTCGTGTTGGCGCCGGGCGCGCCGCTGACCGCGGCCGTTCTGAGACTCGTCCGACCCGGTTCGACCGCCGTCGCGGACCTGAGCATCCTCAACTACATCGTCTATATCTTTGTGATCGCGTGGGCGGTGCAACTGGTGGAAATGTACGTCCGCAAGTTCTTCCCGCCGCTCTACAAGTCGTTCGGCGTTTTCCTGCCGTTGATCACGACGAACTGCGTCATCCTCTTCACCTGTCTGGAAATCATGAAACACGTGCCGGTGGCCGGCGCGCCGGTCGCGGAGCCGTGGGGGTTGGATCGGGCGCTGATCTTCGCGTTTTTCGCCGGCATCGGTTTCCTGATCGCGATCGTGCTGATGGCCGGAATTCGCGAGGAACTCGAGCACTGCGACGTGCCCGCGCCGCTGCGCGGGCCGGGCATCACGATGATCATCGCCGGCATCCTCGCGCTCGCTTTCCTCGGCTTCACGGGCATGGACACGACCCTCGCCCGCCGCCTCGCGCCGAAGCCTCCGCCCGCGTCCGCGGAAACCGCCGCGCGGCCGGCGCCCTGACGGCCGCGTTCCGCCCCGCCGCGCGGCGATCGCGCCCCCTCGATTCCGGCGAGGCTTGACAGAGATCGCCGCTTCCGGCTTTGCTCGCGGTATGTTCGAAAGCCTCACAACGTCCCTGCAAAAGGTTTTCAAGAACCTGCGCGGTTATGGAAAGCTGACCGAGAAAAACGTGCAGGACGCGTTGCGCGAGGTCCGGATCGCCCTGCTGGAAGCGGACGTCCACTACGGCGTCGTCAAGGACTTCATCGCGCGCGTCCGCGAACAATGTCTGGGCGAGGCGGTGCTCGACAGCATCACCCCGGGCCAGCAGGTCATCAAGCGCATCCACGACGAGCTGGTCCGGCTGCTGGGCGCCGAACGGCGCGATTTCGATCTTTCCGAGCGCCCCGCCGGCGTGTTGCTGCTGGGGTTGCACGGCTCCGGCAAAACCACCACGGCCGCCAAGCTGGCCGCCCGCTGGAAAAAGGAGGGGCGGCGGCCGCTGTTGGCCGCGTGCGACCTGCGGCGGCCCGCGGCCGTCGAACAATTGCGCGCGCTCGGCGCCCGCATCGCCGTGGAGGTCGCCGAGCCGCGGCCGGGCGACACCGTGCCCGCCGCCGCCCGTCGGGCGCTGGAACGGGCGCGGCAGGACGGCTTCGACACGGTCATTTTCGACAGCGGCGGCCGCTTTCAAATTGATGATGAACTGGTGGAGGAGCTGCGGGCGCTGATTGCGGAGGTTCAACCGCGCAATCGCGTGCTGGTGCTCGACGCCGCCATCGGCCAGGAATCGGTGGCCGTCGCCGAAACCTTCCATCGGGCGGTGGATTTGACCGGCCTGATCCTGACCAAGCTCGACGGCGATGCGCGCGGCGGCGCGGCGCTCTCCGTCGTCCACGTGACGGGCCGCCCGATCCTCCTGGCGGGCGCCGGCGAAAAGATCGAGGACCTGGCGCCCTTCCATCCCGATCGCATGGCGTCGCGCATACTGGGCATGGGGGATATTGTTTCGCTGGTCGAACAGGCGGAGCAAACCCTGGACCGTGAAAGCGCGGTCGAACTGGAAGAAAAGCTCCGCTCCGACCGGCTGACGCTCGAAGATTTGCTCGCGCAAATCCGCCAGATGAAGAAGCTCGGCCCCCTCGACAAGATTCTCGAAATGCTGCCGGGCGTCGGGGCATTGCCGCCGGAAGTCCGCGCGCAAATGCGGGATCGTCCGGGCGACGAACTGAAGCGCCAGGAAGCCATCCTGTTGAGCATGACCCCGATGGAGCGGCGTCACCCGGAACGGATTGACGGGCGCCGACGGGCCCGAATCGCCCGCGGCAGCGGCACGACCCCCGCCGACGTCAACGATCTGTTGCGCCAGTTCGACCGCCTGCGAAAGATGATGAAGCAAATGCGGAATCAACAAAAGAGATTGCCTCGGCTCCCGTTTTAGCGTATAAAAGAGATTTTACGAAGGGCGCGGAGCGGCCTCTCGGCCGGCGCGCGGTTTCGCAGCGGAAAGGCATGCACACATGGCAGTCAAGGTGAGATTGCGTCGGGTGGGCGGACGAAAAGTCCCCTTTTTCCGAATCGTGGCCGCGGATGAGCGATTCGCCACGAGCGGACGTTTCCTCGAAAATCTCGGCTGGTACGACCCGAAGAAAAAAGGGGAAAACTGCTCCATCAACCTCGATCGAGTGCGGTACTGGCAGGATCGCGGGGCGCACCTTTCGGACACCGTGCGCAGCCTCGTGAAACGCGCGAAACCGACGGCGGGCGACGCCGCGGATGCGGAAAAATCGGCCGCCTCCTGATCGGCGCCCCGGCACTTTGGCATGAAGGAGATTTTGGAGTCCATCATTCGCGCGCTCGTGGATCATCCCGACCGCGTTCGCGTCTCGGAGGTGGACGGCGACAAAACGATATTCTTCGAATTGCGATGCCATCCCGACGATCTGGGCCGAGTGATCGGCAAGGGCGGCAAAACGATCGGCGCGATCCGCGGCGTGCTTTCCGCCATCGCGCAGCGCGCGGGACGCCGTACGCTTATCGAAGTGGTGCAGTAGCCGCGGCCCCGTATGGAGGGCGCCCTCCAGATTGACATCGTCACCCTGTTTCCGGGAATGCTTTCCGGGTTTCTCGGCGAGAGCATCCTGAAACGGGCGGCGCGTTCGGGCGCCGTGTCGTTCCGGCTGGTCAACCCGCGGGACTTCACGACCGACGCGCACCGCACCGCCGACGATCGGCCCTATGGCGGCGGGCCGGGGATGGTGCTGAAATGCGAGCCGGTGTTCGCGGCGGTGGAATCGGTTCGCGGCGACGATGCGCGGGTGGTGCTGTTGACGCCGCAAGGCCGGCGCTTCACGCAGGCCGTGGCGGCGGAGCTGGCGCGCGAGCGGCATTTGACGCTGATCTGCGGCCACTATGAAGGCGTGGACGAACGGATCCGGATCGGGTTGGCCGACGACGAGATCAGTATTGGAGATTATATTTTGACCAACGGCGCGCTCGCCGCCGCCGTCGTGGCCGACGCCGTCGTCCGGCTGCGCGCCGGCGTCCTGGGCGCGGCCGACGCCACGGCGGAAGAGTCGTTCAGCGGCGGGCGGCTGGAATATCCGCAGTACACGCGGCCCGCGGAGTTCCGCGGCATGCGGGTGCCGGAAGCGCTGCTTTCCGGAGACCACGCGGCGGTCGCCCGCTGGCGCGCCGAACAAGCGCTGCGGCGAACGCGAGAGCGCCGGCCCGATCTGCTGGATGCGACAACGCCGAAGAGAAGGGGATATCGGAAAGCGGAAGGATGAACCTATGAGCAAGACGAATGTGCTGGAAAAGATTGACCGGGAAAACCGCCGGCCGACGCCGCTCGGCGATTTCGACGTGGGCGACAATGTGAAAGTGCATGTGCGGATTCGCGAGGGCGACAAGGAGCGCATTCAGGTTTTCTCGGGCGCGGTGATCGCGCGCGACGGGCGCGGCGCCACCGAGACCTTCACGGTCCGCCGCGTTTCTTTCGGCGAGGGGATCGAACGCGTGTTCCCGGTGCATTCGCCCTTCGTCACGAAAGTGGAGAAAATCTCGCGGGGCCGCACGCGCCGCGCGAAACTCTACTATCTGCGAAAACGCTCCGGAAAATCCGCCCGGCTGAAATCCGAGGTCGAGTCGCGGGCGGACGCCGAAGCCGCCGCCGCGGACGCTCCGGCGGCGGACGCGGCGCCCGCGCCGGCGAATTGAACCGGAGCGGCGCGATGCTCGACTTCGAGCGGTCGGAGTGGGCGCTCGGTCGCCGACGCGTCGCGGGTATTGACGAAGCCGGACGCGGACCGCTCGCGGGGCCGGTGTTCGCCGCCGCCGTGATCTTCGAACCCGTTTTCGCCGAGCGCGAAGGCGCGGGATTGCTGCGGGGACTGACCGATTCCAAAAAACTGAGCCCGGGCGCGCGCGATCGCTTTTTTGCGCTGTTGACCGCCCGCCCGGAGATCGTTTTCGCGATCGCCGAAGCCTCCCGCGAGGAAATCGATCGTCTGAATATTTGGGGCGCGACCCGCCTCGCCATGCGTCGCGCCGCCGAGGCGCTGCGCCCCGCCGCCGAGGCGTTTCTGGTGGATGGCCCGCGCGCGCCCGACTTGCCCGCGCCCGCGACGCCCATCATCGGCGGCGACGGGCGCTCGCTTTCGATCGCGGCGGCCAGCGTCCTCGCCAAGGTCGCCCGCGACCGTCGCATGACCGATGTGGATCGGCAATGGCCCGGCTATGGTTTCGCCCGGCACAAGGGATACGGCACGCGCACGCATCTCGAGGCGCTGGCGCGTTTGGGGCCGTGTCCTGAACACCGCCGATCCTTCGCGCCCGTCGCCGCCGCCGTCGGCGGCGGGGAACGAGGCTTGATATTATGATACGAAAATTATGGTCCAAATTGAGCCGGATTGCCCGCGGAAAGCGCGCGGCGCCCGCGACGCCGGCGCCGCTCTCGAAACCTTCCCCTTCGGCATCCGCCGCTCATGCCCCTCGGCATCCCGGCGATCGGCCCGCGCGCGCGCCGGAAAGGCGTCCGAGCGGCGGGACGCCGCGACCCTCTCCGCGGCAGGACGGCGAACGAACGCCCTCGGCGCAAAAAGGCGAGGGGATCGGTTCCACCGGCTTCCCGCGCGAAGAGAACCCTTGGACCCCGGCCTCCTTCGATGTGCCGCCCGCCGAGGGCAAAACCCGCTTTCAGGATTTCGACCTGCCGCCCGAGTTGCTGCATGCGATCGCGGATTTGGGCTTCCGGTACTGCACGCCCATCCAGGCGGCCGCGCTCCCCGCCGCCCTGCGGGGCGAGGATGTCGCCGGCCGCGCGCAAACCGGCACCGGCAAAACCGCGGCGTTTCTGCTGGCGATCATGACGCGGCTGCTGCGGCAGCCGCCGGCGCAACGCCGACTGCCCGGCGCCCCCCGCGCATTGATCATCGCGCCCACCCGCGAACTCGTCCTCCAGATCGTCCGCGACGCCGAGGCCCTGGGCCGCTATACCGGTTTGCGCACAATCGCCCTTTTCGGCGGCGCCGAATACCGGAAACAACGCCAAATTCTGGCTCGCGAGAACGTGGATATCGTCGCCGCCACACCCGGGCGCCTGCTCGATTTCCACGGCCGCCACGAGGTTCAACTGCGCCAGGTCGAAATTCTCGTGATTGACGAGGCCGACCGCATGCTCGATATGGGCTTCATCCCCGATGTCCGCCGCATCGTGTACGCGACGCCGCCGAAACATCGGCGGCAAACGCTGCTGTTCAGCGCCACGCTGACGTCCGACGTCATGCGTCTGGCCTCGAGCTGGATGCGCGAGATTCATCGCGTGGATATCGCGCCGGAACAGGTCGCGGTGGACACCGTCGAGCAAGTGTTCTACATCGTCACCGCCCGCGAAAAGTTCCCCGTGCTTTTCAATTTCCTGCGCGCCGAGCCGTGGGATCGCGTGCTGCTCTTCGTCAACCGACGCGTCACCGCGGAACGGCTCACCCGCGAGTTGCGGCGTCATCGCCTCGCCGCGGAGCTGATCTCCGGCGCCCTCGCGCAGGAGAAACGGACGCGGACGCTGGAGGCGTTCCGCGAGGGCCGAGTCCGCATCCTCGTCGCCACCGACGTCGCCGGGCGCGGCCTGCACATCGAGGGCATCAGCCACGTCGTCAATTACAACGTGCCGATAGATCCGGAGGATTATGTCCATCGCATCGGACGCACCGGGCGCGCCGGGGCCCGAGGCGTCTCGATCACCTTCGCTTGCGAGGAGGAGTCTTTCTATATTCCGCCCATCGAGGAACTGATCGGCCGCCCGATCAAATGCGTCCACCCCGATGACGCATGGCTGCGATTGCCGCCCGACGTACAGCCCCTGCCGGACGAGGGGCCGATCGAGCGCCCGCCGCCTCGCCGCAGCGGTCGCCCCGCCGGCGGAAGGCGCCGGCGGTAACGATTGCCACCAGGGACAGAGATATAGTTTCGGGCGCGCTGGCGAAAGAGAAAGGGACAGAGAAATAGTTTCGGGCCGCGGGAACAGATCGGAATGGGAGTCGGCAGGGACAGACACCTATTCTCAAGTCGTTGATACGCAGCCTTCTGCCACTTCCGCCGCTCCCTGTTGATGCGCATCTCGACGCATATTCACTGTCCCCATCGCCTGCCGGACCGCGCCCCGTGTAGGCCGGCTTGTTCGCAGCGGCGTATGCCGCGACGAAAAGCCGGCATAGCATAGTCCTCTTCTTCGTTCGCTCTTGCCGCCTTTTTCGTATCGCGAAACAAGGCGGCCTGCACAACAAACGCGGCGGGGCGGGCAGATCGCCCGGCGCAGCGTCAGCGAAGCCGGATTCCCTCTCCGCCGGTTGCGCCTTTATTTCTCTGTCCCCGTATTCTCCGGCGTGGCGGGCTCTGTTCCTTGCGGCCAACCCCTCGCGTTGCAGAAATGTGACGGTTGGGGTAGGCTATTCGATTATGAGCGCTGAATCTCTGCCTTCCCCTTTGCGGCGCTGGATCGTGGCCGCGCGTCCCTGGGCGTTGCCGGCATCCGTGATGCCGGTGCTCTTCGGAACGGTATTGGCCCTCGCCATGAAACCGGCGGCCGGATTTCGCCCTCTCGGTTTTCTGGCGGCTCTGCTCGCGATGGTGCTGTTGCATACCGGAGCGAACATGTTGAGCGATGTGTTCGATTTTCGCCGCGGCCTGGATCGCGAGCCGACGCCGGTCAGTGGGGCCATTGTCCGGGGCTGGTTGAGCGTGGGCGCCGTCGCGCGCGCGGCAATCCTATTGATCGCGCTCGGCGCCGCGCTGGGCGTCGGGCTGGCGCTCCGTTATAGCCGCGATCTCTGGTGGATCGGCAGCGTCGGCGTGCTCATTGGTGTCGCCTACTCCGCCCTCAAGGCGCTGGCCCTGGGCGATCTCGCAGTGCTGTTGAATTTCGGTTTGCTGGGCGCCTCCGGCGCGTGGACTGTGCAGACCGGACGCTTTTCATGGTATCCGTTCATCTGCGCGATTCCGATGGGCTTGCTGGTGATTGCCATTCTCCACGCGAACAACTGGCGCGACATCGCCGGCGACGGCCGCGCGCGGGTTCGCACGGTCGCGTCGCTGCTGGGGGATGACGGCGCTCTGCATTATTATGGCTTCTTGATTTTCGCTCCTTTTGGGTTGTTGGCCGCGTTGATCTGGGCGCCCCCCGGATTGGCGCTCGAGGCGCCGGGATTGCCGGCGACCGCGGCCATCGCGCTTTTGGCGATTCCGAAGGCTGCCGGGCTCTGGGCGCGGGCGGTTCGCCGGCATCAGCCTCGAAATCCGCTTGATTTTGTGGCGCTCGACGGTGCGACCGCCCAATTGAACCTGCTGTTCGGCGCGCTCGCGACCGCAGGCGTGCTGGTTTTCGTCCTTCGGGAACGGTGGCTGTGAACGGGCGTCGTTTTACGGCGCTGGCGGTTATCTCGGCGGCCTTGTTTGTGCCGCTTTTCGGCCTGCGACGTTTGGGGCCGCTGGATTTCTGGGCGTGGATGTCGGCTACGGCGGCGGCGGTGACCTTGATCGCGCTGACGCTGGACCCGGGCTTGGCCGTCGAATTGCGCCGAGGCGTGAAGGGGATCACTGCGCGAGCCGTCGCCGTCGGCGCGCTTTCCGCGCTGGCGCTCTACGCCTTCTTCGCGCTCGGCGCTTTTGGGATGCGTCGTCTCTGGCCGGCTTCGGGAACGAACATTGAAAATGTCTATGCCTTCAAGGAGGGCGTCTCCCCCGCGCGCATCGTCTTGCTGCTGGCGCTGGTCATCGGCCCCGCGGAAGAGTTGTTCTGGCGCGCCTCGCTTCAGCGGCTCGGTATGGAACGCTGGGGCGCCCTTCGCGGCACACTCGCCGCGTCGGCGGTCTACTCGGCGGCGCATGCCGCTTCGGGCAACCCGCTCCTGATCGCCGCCGCGGGGATTTGCGGGCTTTTCTGGGGCGCGATGTATGCGCGTTGGCGCTCCCTCGCGGCGAACGTCGTCAGCCACGTCGTCTGGGACGTGCTGATTTTTGTCGTCGCGCCCGTGTGAAGCGGCGTCGGATCGCACCCCGCGGGCAGAGCGGCCTTTGTGGGCGAGAAAGAGGAAGACCAGCCGCGAAAGTCGGCGGCCCGCATCGGGGGCTCACTTCGATCTCCGTGACGCATGGTATTGGCCGCCGGGGAGGCCATCCCCCCCCCCGCCGCCTCGGCGGTCCGACTGTATCACACTTCGCGAAGTGTGATACAGCCCTTCGGCGGCACGGTGTAGATCCTTGTCGTTCAGAAATGCGCCCATTTGTTGCGCTTATTCTGGATTCCCCGAGGGCGGAGCCGTTTTATCGCACCCCGCCGGACGTCGGCGGAGGCAGCGCGGCGGCGTCCACACCCTCGCGCAGTCGGACGGTCTCCAGTACGCGCGGCACATACATCCGCGTTTCCAGCGGCAGCCGTTCGCGAATCGCCTCGAAATCGCGCCCTCCGGTTTCGCGCAGCAGCCGTGCGACGCGGCCTTCGCCGGCGTTATAGGCCGCCAGCGTCAGCGGCCACGCCTTGAATCGGCGGTGGAGATAACTCAGATACCGGGCGGCCGCGTCGGCGTTTTTGAGCGGATCGAGGCGTTCGTCAGGCTGCGCGTCGGGCCGCAATCCCAGCTGGCGCGCCGTCCCCGGCATGAGCTGAAAAAGGCCCGCCGCGCCCACCGGACTTCGGGCGGCGGGATTCAGCGAAGACTCGACCTCGGCGATCCAGACCCACGCCTCCGGCACGCCATTTCGCCGGAAAACCTGTTTAATCGCCGGAATCATGGCGTCGGCGCGCGCCGGCTTCGGATGCCGCGCCGCGCGGCGCCGCCAGATCGCCGGATCGTCCGGGCGCGGCTTCGGCGCGCTCGCGGGCGGTCGGCCCGACCGCGGCGCGGGCGCGGGAGCAGGCGTCGGCGTTGCGGATAGCGCGCGCAGCACCCGCAAGGCTTCATCGAAATATTCAAGGCGGGGTTCAAGCCAGGCCGCATACGCCGCGAAACGTGGGCGCGTTTTCGCCTCGGCCAGCAATACGCGCACCCACGGTTGAAGCCGGGCGAGATCCTCCAACGATCCTTCCCGCAGCGCCGCTTGAAGCGCTTCCCAGATTTCCTGCGCGGCCTCGAAATCAATTCGGTCCAGCGCGGCGGAAATTGTGTCGGCTGACGAAAGACCGAGCGCGCGGGCCGTACGCTCCCATTCCGCCCAGCGCTCCCAATCCGGGGACGCCGCCGCCGGTCGCGCGAAGTCGCCCAACAGCGAGACGGCCAAAATGATCGCCGTGATCCTCGGAATTTTCACCAGGGAATAAAGTACCGCCCTTCCAGCGGAAATGCATTCTCGATGTGCCGAACGATCGGCGCCGCGGCGGAATCCGGCGAGCCGACAACCTCGACGATGTCGAAGCGAAGATAATCCGGCTTTTGCCGCAGACGCCGCACGTAGCGCATCGCCGCTTTGGAAAGCTGCGCCCGTTTGGCCCGATTCACCGAAGCGGCGGGGGGACCGAAGCGTTCGCTCCGGCGAGTCTTCACTTCCACGAACACCAGCGACGGCCCATCGCGGAAAAGCAGGTCAATTTCGCCGCGCCGCCCCACGCGCACCCGCCGCCCGAGAAAACGCAAGCCTTTCGCCCGCAAGAAACGTTCCGCCTGCCGCTCGCCCCAGACGCCGGCGGCGAGATGTTCCGGATCAGCGCGCCGCGCCGAAGCCCCGAAAAGGCCGGCGAGCGCGGCCCCGATGCGCCGCCAGAAGTGACGCGCCCCGGAGGGCGACCGCACATCGAAGACCGGCCTGGAATCGGAACGCATCGCGAAGCCGCCGACGCCGCACTGGGCGGCGCAACCCCGCAAAAACGTAGTGCGGTCCCCCCTCAGAATCGAGCGAAAACGAAAAAACAGGCAGGTTTGCGATCTTCTTCCGATGGTTTTCCAAGCCCTGGATAGGATTGGCCATTCTTTTTCCAAGCCTTGGAAACTCGGTCGGCTTTCCGCAAAACGCCTCAGCGCCCCGCGCTCCTGCCTCGTCGCACCAACGCTCAAACAGCTTCTGGGACTCTCACACTTTCGAAGGTGTGATACTTCAATAATTTTGAAAAACCCAATAAAAAGCCGTTATATGATAAAACGCATATCTCACACCTTCGAAGGTGTGAGAGTAGGACGATAGGAAGTTAGCGGCGATGAAGCAGAATTGCGCGGCGGGTATGAGTCTGACAGCGCCAACTCCAACGTGAATCATTCCCGTCCTCGCGCGTTCCAGCCTTTGCAAGCATTCTTCAACTCAAAAGCCGGGGTCCCCGATCCGCCTCCTCTGCTCCTGCGTGCGAACCGGAGGCGACGCCCTACAAAAAAGCAAGAATGCGTGGGCGCGATCTTGCCTGTAACATCATCCCAGATTCCGCACTCTGCGTTCTCCTTGTCTCCGCGGTGAATTCTTCAGCGGCGCGGCGGGCCGCCGTAAGCCTCGGCCCGGCGAAGCCGGGACGGGCGCGCCCTACCCATCCCGGGGAACGGTAGGGCCCGGCCGCCGGCCGGGCCGCGGGCGGCTCGTGCAAGCTCGAGCCCTACGGCGCTCCGGCGGCAGAGCGCCGGAGCAACAGTGCCGACGCTCCGACCTCCGCCTCACGGCTTGCTCGTGGGATAGCGGTGGGGCGGCGCGTGCGGAATCCGCTCCGCGCGCTCCGCTTCGCCGAGGCGGCGATAGCCGTCTGCCGCCTCGGCGCGCAGGTGTTCCGAGATCAGCGCTCTGCGGAATTTCTTTTGCGGCGGCATCGCCGAACGAAGACGGCGAAGGTCGCTCCCGCAATCGCCAGACCTGCCATGCCGGGCTCCGGAATGGCCGTGATCGCCACATTGTCGAGACGGATGTTCTGGGTGCCCTGCGGGGTATAGCCTAGCAGCCGGAACTCCACGACATCATTCGGCGACAAAGTCGCAGGAGTCGGGAGATTAAACGTGAAAAGACCATACTCGTTGGCTACATTCGTCGGCGTTCTTGTCGTCCCGAGGCTGATGAAAGAACCGGAGGTTCCAATCCGGTAGGTCACTTCGAAGCCGCGAGGTCCAGTGGTTCCGGCGTTCGCCAGATTGAATTGGATGCCTTCGAGTTGGTTGACGGTGGAATCAACGGTGGCCGCCATGGTCAGTTGATATACCACTCGCTTGGCCGTATTGGGAGTGGAACCCCATCCAGAAGAACGATAGTGCTGCGAAGTCGTTCCGTTTTCAGTATTGGCGGCGCCCACCGCATAGGGGGCCACATAGTCCAATCCTGAACCGAAGCCGCCGCCGGCCGGCAGATTCGTGATAGTGCCGCTTGATTCATAACCGCCTGACATTCCGGTACCCACGACGGAAGTATCCGCTGCGCTCGCCACGGAGCCGGTCGTGTCTTCGATCTGCCCGTTGATCTGGTTACTCTGGTTATGCACCCAGCGCACCAGCACGGCCGCCGGCGCAGTCGTTACAGCGCCTGCCAGCAGATACGCCAAAAGCAATCCAACAATACTTCTGTTCTTCTTCACGCCCCGCACCTTCTTACTTTTCTTTCGCTTTCTTCAGCTCCAGGTCGGCGCGGCTTCTTCTCCGGCCCCGTGCCGGAGAGATCGCCTGTTATCCCCGAAGCATTAGAAGGCCGACAACATATATTATATGTTTGATGGTCAAAAAAAACAACGCACGTCTTTGCTTTTTCGATTGATATCGCTTATTACTTGATAACTTTTACAAGGTTAGTTTTTGACTGTCAACATAAAAATGAAAATATTTTTTCGCTCGATAAATGTCAAAGCCGCGCGCTTTTTTCGGTCTTGTAACCCCCATTATTTTATATGTCGGCGCCGCTCGCTCTCCATGGCGCTTTTTTCGCGGGCAAGGGGCGCATTCAGGATTCGATCAGGACCGGGGGCACGGCGATCTGCGTCGGCGGCAGATCGCGATTTTCGAGCAAAGCCAATAGGAGGCGCTCGGTTTCCGCGGCGACAGCGCCTACATTCACCTGCAGCCGGACAACGGGAAAAGGCGACCAGAAAGGAGATCCGGCGGTGTCGTGGGTGACGACCATGAGTTCTTCGGGCACTTGCACGCGCGCCTCGAGCATGGCGTGCAACGCGTCGCCGAAAAGGACGCCGTCGGTGATCAACAGTCCGTCGGGCTTTGGGTTGTCGGCCGCCCAGAGGTCTCGAAATTCATTCCAGCCGGCCTCGGGCGTGGCCGGCGGCAGGTCGCAACGGATATGGTCCAGGCGCAAATGGATGCCGCGTTCTCGGGCGTGACGAATGATCACGCCGGGGGACCCCCAGCTCATCACCGCCAGTTCCCGCCTGCCGTGGTCCGCCAGGTAGTCCAGGCCACGCCGGACGACGGCGTCGGTGTCCACATACACGCGATGTTCGAACCGCGGGTCCTGTCCCACCATGGGGATTTTACGGTGGCGCAGGATGCGCAGCATTTCCGTGCTGATTCCGCCGAGGACCGCCACGGCGAAAATCCGTCCTGCCTCGCAATCTTCAAGGAATTCGGGACACGTGGAGGGCGCTCGCGCAAACAAGGCGGCGTTGTTCGCCACGGGACTGGCGGCGCCGGAATAGATTTGGGCTCGGAGTCCGCGTTCCCGCAACCGGTTGCGGAGTTCATGGGGCAGGCAGCGAAAAAAGAAGCTGATTCTCGGATGAGCGATATCCTGTTCGAGCAGGATGGCGATCCGCTGGCCCGCCTGGGGATCCAATACAATCGTGTCGCGACCGCGCCGCCGCTGGATAACGCCCTCCTCGGCCAACGCACAGAGCGCTTCGCGGACGGTGGGAAAACTGACCTTCAATTCTCGCGCCAGCACATTCTGGGAGGGCAGAACATCGCCGGCCTTGTATCGGCGGGCGATCTCCCGGCGCAGATGCGTATAGACGCGCCGGTGCAGCGGCAGGTCGGGCCGTTCCAACTCTGCAGGTTTGTCGCTCAAGTTTCGATTTTCTTCCATTCGCGCATCTTCCTTTCGATCGCTCGATCCGGCTCAACCGCATCGCTCGCGAGGGCGGCGAATGGCGATTGCGCCGACGCCGAGCGCTTCGTTTCCGAATTCGCGCTCCCTCTGCACCGTAGACCTATGTTATTCGTTCGCACAGAGCCGGGCGAGTCAGAAAAAGAAGGATTGTCAAGGAGGCGCGACGCGCTACTGTTCGATCAAAACTCGGGGCCCATGCCTGTATGATAACCTTGGAATCGTGTTTTATCTCGGTCAATCACGCGGGGTTTCGCGGGAACGATCCGATGAAGCGCGCCTTGCTGCTTCACGCCTCGCCTGCGGACAGGCTCTTCGACGGTGTTTGGTTCGAGGCGGTGCGTGCCAGCGATTTTATTCGGTATCCGTTGCGTTCGCCGGAATGCGGCGCTGCCGTCACCCGCTTTAGCGCGCCGATTCAGGACACGCCATTCGGCGCGACGGCGATTTGCGATCTTTCCGCCCTGGAGGCGCGAGGCGGGTATTTTTTGCAGGCCGGCGGCGCCCGCAGCCGGCCTTTTCTGATTTATGACGACGTGTGGCGACGAGCCTTTCGCATCCTGCTGGAGTGGTACCGCGTCGCCTCGTGCGGAGAAGCGGTTCCCGGCTATCACGAGCGATGTCATCAGGCCGATGCCACGACGCCCGACGGTCGGCGTCTGGACCTGGCGGGCGGCTGGCATGATGCGGGTGATCTTCGAAAGTGGACGAGCACAATGGGGCGGATCAGTCGCGATCTGGCGGAATTCGCGCTGGAGTTCGATGGCCGATGGGAGGCAACGGGAGTGGATTCCGACCTCGTGCTCGCCCAGCTCCGTCGCGCGGCGGACTATCTGGCGAAGACCGTGGACCCCGACGTCCAATGGCCTTTCCACCGGGTCGCATCGGCGCCGGACAATTCCGACAATGTCTGGGGGGAATCGCCGATGCGGCGGGTGGATCCGACCCCATCGCCGCATGGAGCGACGCGCCACGTGCCCGCGATGGCTTTGCTTTCGCTGGCGTTGCGCCGGAACGATCCGGAACGAGCGCGCGCGGCGCTCGCCTCCGCCCTCCGAGTCTGGAGCGCCACCGCGGCGCGCTTGACGCCGATCGAGCAAATTCCCTGCGCGCTGGCGCTCTGGCGCGCGACGGGGGAAGATCGCTACGGCGCCGTCGCGCGAGCGGGGTTGGACGCGCTGCTGGACCGGCAAACGGACGCGCCGGCTTTCGGCCAGGATCGGCTGCGCGGTTACTTCACGGAGCCGGACGGTCGCCTGGCGGACAACGGCGATTTCCGGGGACGACGCGGGCGAAACCTGTTCACGTTTGTGCGCTGGGGCGGATGGCTGGCGCAGGCGATCCTCTACTGGCCGAACGATGCCGGCGCGCCGCGCCGTCGCGAGGGTTTGATCCGGCTGCTCGAGGGTTGTATCGAGCCGCTTCTGGAACGGAACCCGTTCGGCGTTCTACCGACGTGCCTGTTCGCGCGTCACGAGACGACCCTGCGCGGTCGAGAACTGGCGGGCGATCTGGTCTGGCGCCTGTTCCCTCGTACAGGAGAAGGACACAACGCCTGGCTGGCCAACGCGGCGGATGACCTCGTTCTGGCGTCGCGCGCATTGGGCGAGTCCAAGTGGCGGCATTGGGCGCAGCGTCAACTGGATTGGATTGCGGGGTTCAACCCCCTGGACGAATCCATGATCACCGGACTGGGATACCGAAGATTCCCCGTCTTTTCTTTCTACGTCGGGGATATTCCCGGCGGCGTCATCAACGGCTTTACCGGCGACGAGGACGACCGCCCCGTGCTGAGCGCCGGCCGGGAAATGGCGCCCATGAACATGGAATACTGGTCGGTGAATACTGGCGCTTTCCTTCGGGCCTTGGCGCGGATCGAAGCCGATCGCTGATCCTTGCGCGTCTCCCGCCGAAGCTGTTTCTTGATTCATCTACTTATATTATAATATTTGTGCGGACGAGGTCGTTCTTCGATCAAGCCATCGGATATTTACGATTTAGAAGAGCTGATTGGCGGTTTGGCCATAAAAAAACGTTGACAGCGCGAGGGGCGGAGCGATAGTTTTTCGCCGTATTATTTTATAAGTTTCGATCGGCTTGTGGGGACCGATTCGCCGCAGCCGTGGAAAGGGAAAGGGCAAAATGACAAGAGATCGAGGAGGAAGAAGGGGAGCCGAATGGTTCTTTGCCGGGGTGATGGCGCTGATGGGATCGCCCGCGGTCTATGCTGCGCCTTTCACGGCTCGCGTGAATTCGGAGACGGGCATCGCGATCGAGTCGGGCGGGCATGTGTTCACGGATCGGTTCAAGCCGTCGCTGCTCCGGGCGCGCATGGAGACGCGCGAAATTGTAGAGGGGCGGCTGCGCTATACGTTTGAGGACGCCGACCGCGCCGTGGAGCGCATGACGGTCACGGCGGACGGTCGCGGACTGGAGGCGGTTTACTCGTGGGGATCCCTGCGCGTGACACCTCTGCCCCGAGCGGACGGGATGGACCTGGAGGTAAAAATCGAGAACCGCGATGCGAGCCGGACGTTGACCGATTTTGAGATCGAAGCGCTGGCATTGGATTTCCCCGCGCCGCCCCAGGGGAACACCCGATGGGTTTCCAATCGGGATGGGCCTGCGGTCGCGGAAATAAAATGGGGAGGGGAAAAGCTGCTGGCGGCGATTTTGACGAACGAGCCGCTTCAAATAAATTTCGGGCGAGCGCCGCGCGGCGTTCCGAATCGCCGCCCTCTGGTGATCGGCGGCAATGTGCGGACCTTCGCGCCGGGGGCGGTGGAAATCTTCCCGTACGGGTTGCCGCGGGTGGCGCCGGGAACTGAATCCGTCTTCCGCATTGGTCTGCGGCGCGCGCCGGCCGACACGCCGGATCCTGTGGCGCTGGCGGATCTCTATGCCGACTTCGCGCGGATGCGTCCGGAAATCGTGCGGTGGAGGGATCGCCGGCCGATCGGCATGATTTTTCTGCAGAGCCGCGGGCGGTTGAGTCCGAAAAATCCTCGCGGTTGGTTCAACAAGGCCGATCTCGACATCCAGACGCCGGAAGGGCAGGCGGAGCTAAAGCGTCTGTTCCTGGAGTCGGCGCGAGCGTCCGTCAGAGTGCTCGAGAGCGTTGGCGCACAGGGGGTGGTCGTCTGGAACGTCGAAGGCGAAGAGCATCCTCATCCGGTCTCATACATCGGCGATCCGCGGTTGCAACCCATTCTCGCGCCGGAACTGAACGGCTTCATTGACGAATACTTCCAGATTTTCCGCGAGGCCGGTTTACGCACGGGCGTTACCCTGCGGCCTACGCAACCGTATCCGGACAAGGATGGGAAATGGAAACACGGCACCGGCAGTCATAATCCGACCGAGCGCAATCCCCACAACGATTCGTTCGACGAAGTTTGGCCGAAGGGTCTTCCATGGTGGCGCTTCTACCCGATCGTGGAACGGATGAGCCGGAAGATTCAATTCGCCCGCGAGCGGTGGGGCGCGACGATCTTCTACGTGGACACCAACGGCATCAACGTGCAGGTGCAGGAGGATCCGAAATTCCAGTGGATGCTGCTGGATGCGTGGGTCTTTCGCGAGTTGCGGACGCGGCATCCCGATGTGTTGCTGATCCCCGAATTCGATCGCGGACCGGACTATTTCGCCGTCACGGCTCGATATGACCAGCTCGATCATACGAAGCGGACGGCGACGCCGGCGTTGGCCCGGCGCCTGTATCCTGAATCCTTTATCGTCAACCAGATCGTGAACGCCAAAGTCGAACAGTTGGCGCGGGGCGCGCCATGGTTTGACGGGCTGGTGAATGCGGTGACCCAGGGCGACACGGTTTTCTTCCGCGGTTGGTTCAACAGCGCCCATAACAACAACGTGCGCTCGATTTTCGCTGAGGCGGCGCGGCGCGCGCCGTTCGAAGTCTATATCGAGCCGGGGCGTTTGACCCTGAATGGCGCGCCGGTGCGCGATACGGAAGAATTGACGCGCCTGCTGCGCGAGCGCGCGCCATCCTCCCAATCGGTGGCGGAGCGCCGAGTGTATGTGGGCTATGAGCCGTCGGCGGATCGAAAGCGCGACATTGAGCCCGTGCTGGAGGCCATTTTGAAGGCGGACGCCTTTTTGGCCTGGACCCACCCGTTCCGGCGCGAAGCGCTCCCGTATTAAGAGGGGGGTGGATGAAGCCTCCCCCAAAGACTGTGGCAAGCGGTGAGTATCCGATGACGCCTGATCGCACACGCGCATGGAAATTGGCGGCTTTGGCGGTCGTCGTTGTGGCGGTCGGCGCCCTCGCGCTGTGGCGGGGCGGACGCGTCCACGGGCCGGCGCCGCGCTATTCGGGCTACGTCGAAGAAGACACGTTGAAACCCTTCCGGGTTTCCAGCCCCCGGGCGGCCCCCTTTGTGGGACCCCGCGGCCAGACCATTGTGGAGGCGGTCTACAGGGAAGGCGGGAACGGGAAGCCCCGGATCGCGTATCTGGCAAAGCATAGCGAAGAAGGGCGCGCGGCGGCGGAACGCCGGTTGCGGGGTATTCCGCCGGAGGCCGGAGACGGAGAGCATGTTGTCCTGGTGCGCGAGCCGATCGCCGGCGCCGCCTGGCATCCGATAGACAGTCCGGAGGGGCAACGAATCACCTCGGTCAGGAGCAGTCGTGAATAATGCCCGGTGTCCTGTTTCGCGGCCCGCATCGGCGTTGAGGTCCGGCGCCGCCGGTTGCTCTCGCGCAAAGCCGGTGCGGCGTTTTTCGGCGCGCTCGATTTCAGGCATCCCGCCTGCGTGCCGGGCGTTCACCTTGATCGAACTGCTGGTGGTGGTCAGCATCATTGCGGTTTTGATGGCCCTGCTGATGCCGGCGCTCAGCAATGCGCGAGAGCGCGCGCGGGAGATTAAATGCGCCGCCAATCTGCGGAGCACGGCGATCGCCTTCAACGTGGCGGCGGCGGATAACCAAATGCGCGCTCCTCCCCTGCTGGGGCATACCGCCGCTCGCGGGGGCCCTCCCCCGTACAGTCTCTGGAAACACAGCGGCAGCAGTGAAAGCGCCGCGGCCACCTCTTCGCGCTGGCTGGGCGACACGCTGATCGAAAAGGGCTATGCGACCTGGGAGACTTTCGATTGTCCGTCCAACACGGGGAAGGGCGTGATGTATGACACCTCGACATCGCCGTGGACGCCCACCGGGCAGATCGGTCCCGGCGTGGAGTTCGGCATGAGCGGTTTTTTCGATCAGTGGGGCGGCGCGCCTAACAGCACCTTTTTCCAGTTGATGGCCGGTTCGGGCGCCATGGCCATGGCGATGCAATCCTGGCCGTTGGCGCGGATCGAATTTGTCTCGCAAGGGATGCTGTTCGCCGATGTCGCGCCGGGCAGCCGGTATCCGTTCATTTATCCGTGGGGTTCGCAGATGGCGCACCGGCGCGGCACGCACGGGAATATAGCGTTTTTCGACGGACACGTCGAAAGCCGGCCGGCCGTGGAATTTTGGCCGAATTTGAGACCCGCTCCCTACAACAACTGGCGAACCTCGGCAATGTGGCGACCGGTAAGCGAGACGGGCGTCGAAAAAATCTGGTGAAAACCTCCTCGAGATGCATATGACGCGAACAACCCCCATGAACTCTCCAGAGCCAGCGACCATCCCCGCGCCTGAAACGGAATCCCTGACGATACCGAAAGTGGTGATTGAGACGGGAAATCGCGCGCCGACAGCTTTTGGCCTCGATTTGAGGATGGACCCCGTGACGGGGCAATTGCGGCAACTGGCCTGTCCGCGCACCGGGCAAGTCATCGTCCGCTACGAGGCGGGCGCGGAAGTGGAATTGAACGGGCGTGCGCTGGATCTCCGGCTGGTGGGCCGCGAGGAATCGCCGGCCGAGGCGGTCGCCTGGATGCGCGCGCGCGTAGCCTGCGCCTACGGCGCCAGCGCTTCGCTCCTCATTCGTCGTACCATCACCCTGGGGGGGATGCCCAATCGGAGCGGGCCGCCCCAATCCGCGCATATCCGATACGAAGTGCGGCGCGCGCCCAACCCCGAGACCTGCGATGAGTCGGACGCCATCTGGCGACCCGACATCGAGGCGCCGTTGTTTTTGGAGACACTGACCGTGCCGGCGGCCCCGTGCCGATGGTACGGAGACCGAACCTGCATCCGGGCGCCGGCGATCGGCGGCTCCGGCCCCCGGGAACACGTCAGCCTGGAGGATGGGCCGCTTTCCGAGGCGCTGCCCTATCTGCAATCGGACTTTCGAACGGCATTTCCGGGCCAGTCCACCGTCAATGGCGCAATGTATTATGAGCGCGATAGCGAAAATTTCGTCTGGGTTCTCGCGCGGCGGCCGCATCAAGGCGGGCGGCTGGAATACGGGCCTCAACGGCATGCCTACCGATTCGATTGGTTTCGTCCGCTCGCGCTGCAGGACGAGGTGATGACGCCGCCGGTGTCGTTTTTCTGGGGTCGGGGGCTTGGTGAGGCCGACGCCGTACTGGCTCGGCAGTTCGATCTGTATGAGGAGCCGCCCGAGTGGTGGTATCGCACCGCGTGGTTCTGGCTGCACCCGTTGATGCAGCCGGGCGGTTCGTTCGAAACGGCGCGGCGCGGGGCCCAAACGCTGATGGAACAGTGCGGCGTGCGCGGTTTCGGTCTGCTGGCGCACGATATCCCCTGGAGCGGCGGCGACATTGACGTGGGTTCCCCTCGTCCGTCGCCTTCCGCCGGCGGCGCCGACGGACTGCGCCGCCTGGTGGAGAGCATACGATCGGCCGGCGGCCATACCTTCATCTGGATGTCGCGTACAGGCCATCGCGCGGAAGACCCTGCTGTGCGCGCCGCTTGGGCCCTTCGCGGCGTGGATGGCCGTCCCATCCGCATCTACCCTCGTCGCGGAAACGGTGTTCGGCTGGACGTCGTGAATCCGGGCGACCCATCCTTTCAAGAATACCTGATGGAGTGGATCGAATACTATGTGCGCCAGATCGGCATTGACGGTATTTTTTGGGATTCGGGTTTTCAGCCGCTCCCGCCGGATTTTGGCGAAAAGCCGTATCTGGCCAATCCCGGCCAAACCGGGCCGCGGATGGCCGAGTGTTACGAACGCCTCTATCGTTTCGGGCGTTCGCTCTCGCGGGATTTTTTCATGTGGGCCGAAGGGGTCAGCGTGGATATCCCGATGAACGGTTTTGCCGTGGATCAACGCGATCAGGAGGCGGGTCAGCTTTGGATGCAACGTCTGGCGCACGCCGGGCCGCGACGCCTCGTGTGGCGATCCTGCTGGGCGCACGATCTGGCTTCCGGTTTCCCCTTCATCTCGCCCCCGAACGATGTGCGGCTGCCGGCGACCCCCGCCGCGTACGAACAGATAGCCCTCGATCCGATGAATCGGTGGACGTGCGAGATCGTGCGGGAGCGGGGTGTGCGGAACGCCGTGGGCCTCGGGGCGGGTAAAAGCCTGCTCGATGAGTTCGTGGCGCTGTCGCCGGGCGCGAGCGGCGTAGCTCGGATATCGGCGCCGCGCGCGCGGGGCGAGCGCCTGAAACATCTCCATGACGGGCGCGTCGTCGTCGGTCGCCGCGCGGACGGCGACGTGATTTTCGAGGGGCTCACGAGCGGCGCCTGGGTGATGTTCTGAGCGCGTACGCCGCCGACTCGCACAATGCCCCGCAGAGAAAGCAAAAGGATCAACCCCCCGGACCTTTCAAAGGATATGGCCATGAGCAAAGCAAATTCCTGGATGATGCGGCCGAATACACTTCGCATCGGGTTGGCCGCCGTTTTGATGACCGCCGCGTCCGCCGCGCGCGCGCAAACCGAGGACAATCCGGTCTCGGCCCGCCCGCCGCGCCTGGTCGTCCCGCGCGTCGCAACACCGCCGACGGTGGACGGACGCCTCGAATCGGGTGAGTGGGAGGGCGCCGCCGCCATCAGCGGGTTCATGGGCGCCACCGGCGCGCGCGGCGGTCTCATCGAGCCGACGCCGTCGGTCATGTACGCGGCCCACGATGGACGCCGACTCTATATCGCCATGCGGGTGCAACTGCGCCCCGGCGTCATTCCCAGCCGGCGCTATCGCCGTCGCGACGAACCGGTATACATGGATAACTACCAGTTCGAATTCTGGATCACGCCGCCGGTGCGCGGACGACTCGAATCCTACCAGTTCATCGGCAACGCCTACGGCGCAATTTTCGACGTGCGCCATGTGCCCGAGCTGGGCATCGCCAACGTCTTGTGGAACGGCGACTGGGAGTTTCGCAATCATTTTGTGCGCGGAGAATACTGGTCGGCGGAGCTCGCGATTGATTTCGCCGAATTCGGCGTCGAGCGGGTCGCCCCCGACCAGGTCTGGCGCGGATTGTTCGCGGTCGCCTGGCCGCAGCGCAGCTGGCCCTTCACCCACGGCTGGTATAAAAACGTCGGCACGCACGCCGAGCTGGTGTTCGCGGAGGACGCCGCGGCGGTCCGTCTGCTGGACTTCTCCAGCTTGCTGGAAAATCGCGTCGCGCCCGATCTGGAAATCTTCAACCCCGGGGGCGCCGCGAATTACCGGTGGAGAACTCGGATGGAAGACGCGCAGGCGGAATCGGTCGTGTCCGCGCCTGCCGGCGCCGCGACCGGACTGAAGACCCGCATGGAACTGCCGCCCTGGCCCGACGGGACGCGGCGCCGCACGGTGGAGCTTGAGGTGACGGACGCACGGAATCGCGTATTGTTGCGCGGCGACTGGCATTATTCTCCGCTGGACGTGGCGGCGCGCACGGACTCCAGCGCCCCGGCGGAAGAAAAGCCTTGGTCGTTGCCGGCGCGCGTGCAGTTCGCGCCGCTGGCCATGGGTCTCAAAATTTGGGCGGATGTCTTGGACTACCCGCAACGCGACCGGCTCGACGCCGTCCGGTGCTTGGTCCGCCGCGCCGGCGAGACGGAGGGTCCGCCGGTGTCCTCCGTGGAGGTGCGCGACTTCGCCTATGACGCGGCGGAAACCTATATCTGGTTGCCGAAGGATTTGCCGTACGGCGAGTATGAAGCCGTGATCCGGTATGTCGCGGCCGACGGCGAGACGCTGGCGGAGGCCCTCCATCCCTTCCGCCATCGCGACTTGCGCGAGGAGTTCGTTTGGCTCGGATCCAACGTGGCCGGCGATATCCGGGTGCGCCCCCCCTTCGAGCCGGTTCGGGTTGAGGGCCGCAAACTGCGGGTCTGGGGACGCACGCATGAAATGGAAGGCGCCTTCCCGAGTCAGATCACCAGCGCCGGCGCGCCGATGTTGGCGCGCCCGATCTCGCTGGCCGCCATCATCGCCGGCCGGCGCGTGGAGGCGCAGATGATCCGCCCGTTCCGGCTGATCAAATCCGGGGATGAGGAGGCGGTCTTCGAAGGCGCCTATACGCTGGCCGGTCTGGATCTCGAGCTGCAAGGGCGCCTCGCGTTTGACGGCCTGTTGCATTACCGTCTGGAGGCCCGACCGATCGAGGGCGAAGCGGGCGAGCCGGTGGAGCGCCTGTTTATCGCGATGCCCGTCAAGGCGGCGCACGCGAAATATTACTTCTCAACGGGCGGCGGATGGAACGTCGCCATCGGCGATACCCGCCCGACCGCGAACGGCGGGAACATCGTCTGGGATTCCCGGGATACGGCGGACTTTGTTCCCTATGTCGGACTGACGGATGACGATCGCGCCCTTCAGTGGTTTGCCGACAATGACCATGACTGGGCGCTGGGTTCGGAAGCCCCTTGCGCGCAGATCGTGCGGGAGAACGACGTGGTTGAGGCGCAGATTCATTTGGTGCGCCGATCGGGTCCGGCGCCGGCCTTTCAAGCGCAATTCGGTTTCATCGCCTCACCGGTCCGGCCGATGCCGCGCCATTGGCGGCATACCGCGTTGGATTCCCGCCCCCTGGCCGGAAGCAAGATCAATTTCTTTTTCGGTCCGGGCCATGGCGGCACCCCCATCGATCTCCACGACACGAAGAAACTCGCCGAAGCGATGAAAATCGAGATCCCTCCCGGCGCGAACCCGGACGTGGTGCTTCGCGACCTGCCGCCCACACGGACCGAATGGGACATGGCTCACCTCCGTCGCGTATTGGGCGGACGCTTCGACCGGTTCGCGAGCGTGCGCAATTCCGCGACGAGCCCAGATCCGCATCGCACCCGCGTCTGTTACTTCTACAATGCTCGGATGTATTTCGAGGGCAACCGATCCGCGGCGTTCCGCGCGTTTTTCCCCGGCGAATGGACCGAAGTGCCCGCCAGCGGCTGGTTCCACCTGACGCCGGTCGAAAGTTATCAGGATTTCTTCAGCTTTCACCTCGATCTGTGGTTCAAGCATTGGTACGTGCCGGGATTGTATTTCGATGAAGTCTATCTGCCGCTCGATTACAACGTTTTCAACGGCAACGGAAAGCTCATGCCCGACGGCAGCGTGCGGCCTTCCGTGGCGCTGATGCATCAGCGCCGCTATCTCTATCGGATGCGGGAACTCTTCTTTCTCCACAAGCAGGATCCTTTCATTTGGGTGCACACCTCGAACTATATGGCGCCCCACGCCATTGCCGCCGCCGATATCGCCATGTACGGCGAAGACCGCACCCCGACGCCGACCGTGGACATCATGGACACGATCCCGTCACTGCTGTTCCGGTCGCTCGGACGAGGTCAGAAATTCGGCTTCGTTCCCGTCTGGATGGTCATGGCCGGACGGGGCGGACCGCAATGGGGTTTCGCGGGGCGCCAGACGTTCGGTTGGTGCTGGATGCATGACGTCGTCCCCGAATACCACACGACCATGGCGGGGCGGCATCTGGTTGCCCTGCGCGCGGGGTGGGGCATTGACGCCGATGATGTCGCCTTCGCTCCTTTCTGGAGCGAAAAGCCGCCGCTTCGGGATGCCCCGCCGGATATCATCGCCAGCGCCTGGACGCGCCCCGGCGGCCGCGCGCTCGTGATGGTGATGAACCTGGGACGGTCTGACGTCGCGGCGGCCCGAATTCGGCTCGATCCCGAGGCGCTGGGTTTGGCGGCGCGATTCCGCGTGCTCGATCTCGAATCCGGTCCGGCCGCGCGGTCGTGGATGGAGATGTGCCGCGAAGTTTGGCGGCAAATTTCCGCCAATGCCCCGAACACCGCGATTCGCTCCGTCACGCAGCCTGCGAACGGGCTGATGGCACGCATGACCTACGATCCGAACGAACTGACCGAAGTCAGCGCCGGAGCCGAATTCCAACTAGCCGTTCCCGCCCGCGATTTCCGCACGCTGGTCATCGAGCCTCAGTGAAAGATGTCGCGCCGCGCCATAGGATTGGCCCTGTTAGGGGTGATCGGCCTCAGCGCCGTCACCTTTTACAACAATTTCGTCATCCGCAACACCAATCTCATCCATTCCTATTTGCCGGTCGGCGTGTTCGGCGGGGCGTTCCTTTTCGTCCTGGCGGTCAATCCCTTGTTGAAACGGATCGGACGCGCTGCGGCGCTTTCCGCCTCGGAACTGGCGGGGGTGGTCGTTGTGATGATGTTCGCCTGCGGCATCGTCGGCGCCGGCATTCTCGAACACGCCACGACCTTGGCGATGATGCCGTGGCATTGGGAGCGCACCCAGCCCGGCTGGCGCGGCGATCCGGCGTTGCTCGACGCGCGCTCGATCCGCAACGAGCTGGCCCTGCGTCGGGCCTTGGCGGAGGCAGGGGCGCGTCCCGCCGGCGACCCTCTGCGGGCGTTGGCTGCTCGGCTTCCCGCCCCGGCGCCGGAGGAAGAAGCGGAAACGGAGGCGTGGCTCAAGGCCCTCAATGCCGCCCTGACGGACCCCGGCTGGACGTCGGAGGTCGCTCCCGTGTGGCGGGCGGCGTTGCCCACCTACGCCATGCGCTGGTGGGATGAGGCGCCGGAACGTCGGCGACCGGAAGCCGCTGTGGGATTGAACCGCGCGCTGCTCGAAGCCGCGCTGCCGGGCGTCGTTCTGCCGCGCCGTCCGCGCGCGCTCGATCTGGCACCGCCGCGGATGCTCGCAGATCCGGAGCGCGATCCGGCGGCGCTGCCCGGGTTTGTTGCCGGTCTTTCGAACGACGCGGAGCGCCTGCCGATTCGATCGGTGCCATGGCGGGCCTGGCATCGCGCCTTTCTCTTTTGGGGGCCTTTGATCTTCGCGATGAGCGTCGTGATGATCGGATTGGCGCTGGTGGTGCACCGGCAATGGTCCCACCATGAGCAGTTGCCGTATCCTACCGTGGAATTCATCCGGGCGCTGCTGCCCGAGGGCGATCGCGCGGCCGGGCATCTCTTTCGCGAGCGGTTGTTCTGGATCGGGTTCGGGCTGGTATTCGCCCTCCATATGGTCAACTACGCCCATATCTGGTGGCCCAACTATGTGATCCCCATCCGACGCACGCTCGATTTGACGCCGCTGCTGGAACTGGCGCCGGTTTTCCGGCGCGGCGGCGCCTTTGGCTTGTTCGATCCCACGTTGTTTTTCACCGCGATCGGCTTCGCGTATTTCATCTCCTCGGAGGTGTCGCTCTCGCTGGGGTTGGCGCCCTATTTGTACGCGCTGGCGACCGGTGTGGCGGCGGGGTTGGGCGTAGCCTTCGGCAGCGGACATCTGCAGTTAAATATCGAGGCGCAGTTGTACGCGGGCGCCTACACGGCGATGTTTGTCGCCGTTCTCTATTCGGGGCGGCACTTCTACGCGTCCGTTGCGCGGCGGGCGCTCGGGCTTCCGGGCGGCGGCGCCGTGGATGCCGCGGCGGTGTGGGGCTTTCGGGTCGCCGCGCTGGGGTTCTTCGTTTTCATCGGCCAATTGATCGTTGTCGGCGTGGAGCCGGGGCTGGCGCTGCTGTACACGCTGGGCGCGGTGATGATCTTTGTCACGGTCAGCCGGCTGCTGGCCGAAGGCGGCGTGTTCTTTCTTCATCAGCATTTCTATCCCTGTGCGCTGCTGATGAGTTTTCTGGGACCGGTGGCGGCGGGTTACGACCAGATGCTGATCCTCGGGCTGGTTTCCGCCATGCTGCTGATTGATCCTCGCGAGGCGCTGATGCCTTTCGCCGTCACCGGCCTGCGGTTGGCCGAGCGCGCCGGGGCGCGCGCCGGTACGGTCGCGCGGTGGGGCATGGTCGGCGTGTTGCTGGCGCTGCTGGTCGCCACGCCGACGATGCTGTATTACCAGTATCGTGACGGCGCGCTGCGGACGGGGCACGAATGGATGGTGAACGCGGTGCCTCGCCTGCCGTTTGTGCGCGCGGTCAGCATGACGCAGGCGCTGCAAGCGCAAGGCGCGCTGGAATCGGCGAACAGGATGCGGGGTTTTGCGCAGCGCCTGCGACGCGCCACGCCGCGTCCAGCCCTCATGGTCGCGTTTTTCACAACGTTCGGGCTGGTCGCACTGTTTTCGTTTCTTCGTCACCGATTCGCCGCCTGGCCCCTGCATCCCTTCCTCTTTCTCGTGCTGGGCACCTATCAGAGCCGCGTCATGGGTTTTTCGTTTCTGTTGGGCTGGGGGGTCAAAAAGCTGGTGATGAAATATGGCGGCGCGGGTCTGTTCCAACGGGTGAAACCGCTGATGGTGGGATTGGTTTCCGGCGAAGTCCTCGCCGCGACGATGCCCCTGCTGGTGGGCGCCCTGTACACGGCCGCCACCGGCCGCCCGGCGCCGTCCGTGCGCATATTGCCGTAAATAAAACGTCGCCCCTCGGCGGGGCGACAGCAAGCAGAAGGAAAAAACCATGAAGACTGGAGTACAACCGATGACCATCGGTCTGACCTTGGCCGCCCTGACCGCGGGATCTCCCGCCGTGGAAATCCGCGCCGGCGATGGGGGGAAAACTGAAATCGTCGCGGAACGGTACCGCGCGATCCTGAACCGCGAGGGGAATCCGGAATCGCTCCGAGTAGGCGATTTTGAGTTTCTCCGCCCGCCTGCCGCGCGACGTGACGAAAAAGCCGAAGAAGCGGTCGTTCGGATGGAAGGCGCCACCGTCGAAATCCAACGAGGGTCACGGCGCATCGTCTACCGCTTCGAGCCGGACGCCATCCATGTGGACCATGAGGGCGGGCCGCCGGATATCGAAATCGGCGATCGGGTTATCGCGATGATGCAGCAGGATGGCACATTGCATGACGCCGGCAGCGCCGCAGGCGATTTCATCAAATTCTTCGCCCAATCCGAGGACGGCGCCCGGCTGGGGGCGATCGAGCTGACGGAGCCCAGTCATGTGCTGCACCGCCGGGTCTGGCCCTCGCGGTTTGCCCGCGACACCGCGCGCGAGACGCGGTTGGCCTGGACGATCCGTTGCGGCGCGCCATTTCAAGCCGCGGAACTGGTGGCGATCGAATCCTTGGATGTCGAACCCTCGCCGCGGACGGCGCCGCGCTTCGCCCTCGGCGAGACGCCCACCGTCTATGCGACGCTCCGCAATTGGGGATTGGCGGACGCGGAGGCGGCGCTGCGCATACGGGCGACGGATCATCACACCCGCGGCAAAACCTTGCTTTCCGAGACGCGCACGCTTCGTCTGGCGCCCGGCGCTGTGGCGCGGGAAACCATCCGGATTCCCATACCCGAACCCGGCTTCGTGTATCTGACGGCGGAAATCATGGATCCAGAACGTGTGATCCGGAAGGCGCAGTTGAATTCTGTCTATGCGGCGGATCAATACCGGCCGCCCTTGACGCGGCCGAAGGATTTCAACGCTTTTTGGACGGACCGACTCGCGGAACTGCGCGCCACGCCGCCCGCGTTCGCGGTGGAGCGCGAGCCGGCAGGCGACACGGAAACGCACGAGTTCTACCGCGTCGAATTCGCGTACCGGCCCGATCAGCGCGTGAAAACCGGGCTGCTGCAGCCGCGCGCCGCGCCGCCGCCCTGGACCGCCCACATTCATTTCATGCATGAAGGACGCGATCCCCGTCCCGGCCTCGTCAAGCTGACCGGCCGCGTGCCGCCGGATCGGCTGCTGATCATGGCCCCCATGCCGAACCAGGGCAAATTCGAGTCCTGGAACAGCCGCGAGGATAACGAGATGCTAAACTGTTACCTGATTGTCGTGCGAATCCTCGATTATCTCGCGGAACGGGACGACGTGCGCGCGATTCGGATTCACGGCGCAAGCCGGAGCGGTCCCCTGGCGCTGGTTCCCGCGGCGCTGGCGCCCCGCAAGGTCGAGCTGGCAGATGCTCATGTGCCGACCTCGATGGGGGTGAGCTGGACGGAGCGGCCGTATCGCGGCTGGGGCGCAGCTCCACGGGATCGGCTGGATGCGGCGGCGTACATGGACCCGGTCAATTTCGCACCGGACATGAAAGTGCCGTTCATCATGGACGGTGGGCTGAACGACGGCCTGTCGCCGGCGCAGGGGATGCTGGCGTTCCACAATTACGCCGAACAGGCGCCTTGGAAACGGCTCTCGATCGAGCGGGGCGGGCATGGTTACTTCAAGAGCGGCGAGAAGAGACGTTTTTCCATGGAATTCGAAGCGTGGTTGACGGAGCGGAAATAGTCCGATCTCCCGCCAATCCGGCATGGTTCGGTTGAGATGCGCAAGCGCTCCGGCCCATCGAGCGCCCGTTTCCACGGCCATTTCAACGATCCACTCTGGAGAAAATCATCCGCTGGCGGGATATGGTCGAATGAGCGCTAACGCCAGAACTCGGATTTCCGCCTGCCACCCGTTGTTGACGCCTCACGGCTTGTTCGCGGGGTAGCGTTCGGACCGCTCGCGCAGAATCCGCTCCGCGCGCTCCGCTTCGCCGAGGCGGCGATAGCAGTCCGCCGCGCGCCGCAGGCTCTCGGGGGTCAGTTTCGGGTCGTCGAAGAGGATGCCGACGCTGAGATACAGCCGCGCCGCCTCGTCCCAGCGCTCCTCGCGTTCGGCGACGCCGGCCAGGCCGTGGAGCGCGCGCGCCCGCAGATCGAGCAGCGAATCCGCGCCGGCGGTTTGTTCCGCGAGCGCCGCGAAACCTTCGCGCGCGGCGGCCAGCTCGCCCGCCGCGGCCTTCAACGCGGCGGCCCGGAATTGGGCGTCCGCCCGCTCGCGCGTGAGCTCGGGGATCGCGGCGGCGCGCGCGTAGGCTTCGAGCGCCTCCTGCGCGCGTCCGCCGGCCTCCCGCGCGCGCCCGAGCAAGTACCAGCCGGTCGGCCGCCAGGCCTCCGGCGCCTCCTTCGCCAGCGCTTCCGCGGCGCGGGCGGCGGCGTTCGCGTCGTTGTTCGCCAGCGCGCGGCGCGCGAGCCACTCGAGCACTTCGGGCGAGAGATCCCTCCGCGACGGCGTCTCCAGCAAGCCGGTCAGCAGAACGGCGGCCTCGTCCGTCCGCCCCAGTTTTTGCAGCATCGCCGCCCGGCGGTGCGCGATGCGCCGCGCCCACTCGGGCGGCGGATCGAGCTCGGCGGCGGCGCGCAGTTCGCGCTCCCCGGCGGCGGTTTCGCCCGCGCCGTCGAGCAGCTCGCCGAGCCGGTAGCGCGCCTCGACCGCGAAACGTCCTTTCGGAAATCGGCGCAGCAGTTGCGTCAAACTTTCCCGCGCCGCCGGTTCGCGCGCAAGCCGCAGTTCCGCGTTCGCTTTCTGAAACAGCGCGTCCTCGGCCAGCGGGTGATCCGGATAACGATCCGCCAGCGCGGTCCAATCCTTGAGCGCCTCGGTCCACTGGTCGAGCCGAGCGAGGCAATAGGCCGCCGCCGCTCGCGCCGCGGGCGCGGCGGCGTGGTCGGGATGCACCCCCGCCAGCCTCCGGTAGGCGGCGGCCGCCGCGGCCCAGTCGTCGCGATCCTGCAGCACGCGGCCCAGCCGGTAGAGCGCGTCCGGCGCGCGCGGGCCGGGCGGTTGACGTTCCGCGACCAGGCGAAAGAATTGAATGGCCTCGGCGGTCTGTCCGAGTTCGGCATGCGACTCGGCGAGCAGCCAGTGCGCGTCGTCCGCGATTTCCTCAGGCGGGCGGGCGAGGCCGGCGCGGCGGATCGCCTCGGCGAATTCGCGGCGCTGATAGGCGAGCAAGGCCCATTCGTAGGCGGCGGGACCGGCGAAAGGGCTTTGCGGATGCCGCTCGAAGAGCGTGCGGTAGGATTCCGACGCCGCCGCCGCGTCGAGCAGAAGGCGCTCGGCGTTCGCGCGCAGGTAGAGCCATTCGTCCTCGGATTCGGGCGCCGCCGCGCCCTCGAGCGCGGCGCGCGCCAAGGCGAGGGCTTCCGCCGGCCGGCCCGCTTTGAGCCATGCCCAGGCGGCCGGCCGGCGCGCCTCGGCGGCGCGCG
>CALGXT010000036.1 GCA_937935255.1 uncultured bacterium
GCCACCACCGCGCACGCCCCGCCCCACGCCGTCAGTTGCTTGTGCGTGAAGGTAATCTGCACTTGCCCCACCTGATCCGCTCGCGTACCCTCTGTTCCGTGCTTCACTTTTTCGTGCTCCTTTCTTTTTTTTGGAACAAGCGCACAGTGAAGCACTTATCCTTTTACTGGCAAGTCAACTGCAATATCTGGGATCAAAGCTCCCGATCCAACCAGCGGTACTGGATCGCTTCCTGGACGTGCGGCGCCTCCACCGCTTCGGCGCCCGCCAGATCCGCGATGGTGCGGGCGACCTTCAGAATTCGGTCGTAGGCGCGGGCGCTGAAGTGCAAATCCTGAATTGCCATCTTGAGGAACTGCTGCGCGTCCTCGTCGGGCCGGCAGTGGCGCTGCGTCTCGCGCGCCCGCATCCCGGCGTTGCAGTGGATGTGCGGCGTTTCGCGAAAGCGCTCCCGCTGCGCCTGCCGAGCCCGCAACACCCGCTCGCGTATGGCGGAAGAGCTCTCGCCGCGCTGGAGCGACGCCAGGTCGGCGTAACGTACCGCCGGCACTTCGACGTGGATGTCAATACGGTCCAATAGCGGCCCCGAAATACGGTTGCGATAGCGCTGAATTTGCGCCGTCGAACAGCGGCAGTTCCGGCGCGGATCGCCGAGATAACCGCACGGGCACGGATTCATCGCCGCGACCAGCATGAACCGGCATGGGAAGGTCACGCTGGCCGCCGCGCGGGAGATGGTGACGACGCCCTCCTCCAGCGGTTGCCGCAGCACCTCCAGCACGTTCCGGTGGAATTCCGGCAGCTCGTCCAAAAACAGCACGCCATGATGCGCCAGGCTCACCTCGCCGGGCATCGGATGCGTGCCGCCGCCCAGGAGGCCGGCGTCGGAAATCGTATGGTGCGGGGCGCGAAAAGGGCGCTGGGCGATCAGCGGCTGGTGGGAGGGCAGCGCGCCCGCGATGCTGTGAATTTTCGTGACTTCCAGCGCTTCATCCAGCGAAAGCGGCGGCAGAATCGAAGGCACGCGCCTGGCCAGCATGGTCTTGCCCGTGCCCGGCGGGCCGATGGCCAGCAGGTTATGGCCGCCGGCAACCGCAATTTCGATGGCCCGCTTGGCGAATTCCTGGCCCTTCACGTCGGCGAAATCGTCTTCGTAAAAAGCGGACTCGGCGAAGGCGGAGTTCGGGTCGAGCGCGAGCGGCTCGATCGCGAGCTTCCCGGCGATGAAGTCCGCCGCGTCGCGCAGGGAGTCCACCGGATAGACCGACAGCCCCTCTACGACGGCGGCCTCCTCGGCGTTTTCGGGCGGGACCAGAATGCCGGCGCGCCCCTCCCGCCGCGCGCAGAGCGCCATGGGGAGCACGCCGCGCACGCGCCGCACCTCGCCGCTCAGCGCCAATTCGCCGGTGACGGCAAACCGGGCGAGACGCTCGGGGTCGAGCTCCCCGGCGGAGGCCAGCATGCCCAGCGCGATAGGCAAATCGAAGCTCGGGCCCTCCTTCTTGATGTCGGCGGGCGCCAAATTGACGGTGATTTTGCCCATCGGCGGCACAAAGGCCGAGTTGTGCAACGCCGTAATGACGCGATCGCCGCTTTCCTTCACGGCGGCATCGGGCAGACCGACGACCACAATCTTGAATTCGCCGTGGCCGCTGTTGACCTCGATCTCAACGGGATAGGCGTCCACCCCCAGCACGGCCGCTGAATAGACTTTCGCGAGCACCGATCGTCCTCTCCCGCGGCGAGCGCCGCGCGCCGCGCATACTAAAGAGCCGCTCCCGGCGTGACAAGCACGGGCTGCGCGCCTCGCTCTCCGCCGCTTTTCGGGTTGGCGAACGCGGTCCGCGCGTCCATCATGTCCGCGGACGGAACTCGGAGACGGGACGAATCGAGGAAAGGCGGCGGGCGATGGGAACGCGGGTGCGATGGGGCTTGTTGGCGTGCGGGGCGATCGCGAAGGCATTCGCCCGGGGTCTGGCCGATTCGGAGACCGGCGAACTGCTCGCCGTCGCCTCCCGGGATCGCGAGAAAGCCGAAGCTTTCGGCCGCGAACAGGGCGCGCCGCGCCGCTACGGGCGCTACGAGGATTTGCTCGCCGACCCGGATATCGAAGCGGTGTACATCTCGACGCCGCATCCGGGCCATGCCGAATGGACGATCCGCGCCGCGGAGGCGGGCAAGCATATCCTGTGCGAAAAGCCGCTCGCCGTGAACGCCGCCGAGGCCGAAACCATGATCGAGGCCGCGCGCCAACATCACGTTTTTTTGATGGAAGCTTACATGTACCGCTGCCATCCGCAAACCGCGCGGCTCGCACAATTGATTCGCGAAGGCGTCATCGGGCAGGTGGGCGTCATTCAGGCCGTGTTCTCCTTCGCGTCGAAGTTCCAGCCGGCGAGCCGCATCTGGAACAACGCGCTGGCCGGCGGCGGCATTCTCGACGTCGGCGGCTACACCGTCTCCATCGCGCGTCTGATCGCGGGCGCGGCGGAGGGACGGCCTTTTTCCGACCCGGTCTCCGTCGGCGGCCACGGGATGCTGCATCCGGAAACGGGGGTGGACGCCTGGGCGGTCGGCACGATGCGGTTTCCGAACGGCATTTTGGCCGCCGTTTCGTGCGGCGTGGGGCTGGCGCAGGAAAACGGAGTTCGCGTCTTCGGAACCGAGGGCCGATTGTGGCTCCCGAATCCGTTTGCGCCCCGGCGCGACGCGGCCGAGCCGGGGAAAATCTTCCTGCTCCGGCGCGGCGCCGCCGCGCCGGTGGAAATGGTCGTGCCCGCGGCGGCGACCAGTTTCACGTACGAGGCGGACGTTTGCGGGCGGGCCATTCGCGCAGGACGCCGCGAGGCCGAGCCGCCGGCGATGACCTGGGCCGACACCCTCGGCAACCTGCGGGCGCAGGACGCCTGGCGCGCGGCCGTGGGCTTGACCTACGAATTCGAAAAAACAAAACGGGAGCGCGCGCCGTGAAAAAAGAATCGCCCCTGCCCTATCGCCGCGAGCGAGGCCGCGTGCTGATCGAGCTGGCGTTGAACGACGTCATGCAGATGTTCAACAGTTTCGATCCCTCGCCCTTTCATGAGCGCGACCTCGACGACGACGCCGAGGACTATATCGTCGGCGCGGCCCGCGAAATCGGCGCCCGCGAGCCGCTGAAATTGGTGCTCTATCTGCAACAGACGCCCGACCGGCTGCCCTTCGATCTGGTCTCCTCCGTGTACAAATTTTTCCGCTATCGCGCGGACATGAAACGGCGCGACCTGCGATTGTGCCTCTGGCGCGGGCGGGTCAGTCTGGGAATCGGGCTGCTGTTCCTCGTCGGAACGATGCTCGCGCAAGAGGGCCTCGCGCGGTTGCTGCCGGCGACCACGGTTTCCGAAACGATCCGCGAATGGATCATGATTTGCGGCTGGGTCGCGATGTGGCGACCGCTGGAAATCTTCCTGTACGATTGGTGGCCCATCGCCCGCGATATCCGCACCTACGAGCGGCTTTCCGAGATGGAAATCGAAATCCGACCGGCAACGCCCGCCCCGCATTGAACCGCCGCGCGGACTTGCGCCGCCGCCGTTTTTTTCGCATGCTGTGCGCGATGAAGACGCTGGACTGCGATGTGCTCGTGATCGGCAGCGGCCTGGCGGGCCTGATGACCGCCTATCACCTGCGCGGATGGGGCCGCGTGCTGGTCGCCTCGAAGCGCGACATCGGGGAGAGCAACACCCAGTATGCCCAGGGCGGCATCGCGTGCGTCGTGGACGACAAGGACACCTTCGAGGCGCACGAGCAGGACACGTTGGCCACCGGCGGCGGGCTGTGCCATGAGGAGGCGGTGCGCGCGATCGTCCGCGCCGGACCCGAAAGCGTGCGGGAACTCGAAGCGCTGGGCATCCGCTTCGAACGGCGGCGCGGACGCGCCCGCGAATACGATTTGGGGCAGGAGGGCGGCCATTCCCGACGCCGCGTGATGCATGCCGGCGACATCACCGGCCGCGAGCTGATCCGCGTGCTCGCGCAGCGCATCGCCGAAGAAAAGGGCATTGAGCTGGCGCCGAACCTCATGGCGATTGATTTGGTCACCACCTCCTGGCTCCGCCACCCCGGCCTGAACCGGTGCCTCGGCGCTTACTTTATTGACCGCGGCAGCGGTGAAATCCTCGCCGTGCGCGCCGATCACACCGTCCTGGCCACGGGCGGCGCCGGCAAGGTGTACCTCTACACGAGCAACCCCGACATCGCCACCGGCGACGGCGTCGCCATGGGCTGGCGCGCGGGGCTGCCGATTCGCAACATGGAGTTCGTTCAGTTCCACCCGACCTGCCTCTACCACCCGCAGGCCAAATCGTTTCTCATCAGCGAAGCGGTGCGCGGCGAGGGCGGGCGGCTGATCAACGCCGCCGGCGAATCTTTCACGGAACGCTACGACCCCCGCGGTTCGCTCGCGCCGCGCGATGTCGTCGCCCGCGCGATAGACCAGGAAATGAAAACGCGCGGCGATCCGTGCGTGTATCTCGACATCACGCACCGCTCGGCCGATTTCCTCCGCGAGCGGTTCCCGAACATTTACGCGACGTGCCTGCGTTTCGGCTACGATATGGCCAAAACGCCCATTCCGGTGGTGCCGGCGGCCCACTACTTTGTCGGCGGCGTGGTCGCCGGCGTGGACGGCCGAACCGAGATCGAGGGGCTGTATGCGGTGGGCGAAACGGCCAGCACCGGTTTGCACGGCGCCAACCGGCTCGCCAGCAACTCGCTGCTCGAGGCGCTGGTCTGCTCCCGGCTGTGCGCCCGCGCCATCGCCGCCGCCCCGAAACCGCCCGCCGATACGCCCGCCATCCCCGACTGGAAGATCGGCGACGCCGTGCCCAGCGACGAAGCGGTCGTGGTGGAGCATAACTGGCACGAGGTGCGAACGTGCATGTGGGACTACGTCGGCATCGTCCGCACGGACAAGCGGCTCGAGCGGGCGATCCGCCGCATCCGCAATCTGCGGCGCGAAATCCGACAGTATTACCTCAACTACCTGGTTACGCCCGACGTGCTCGAACTGCGCAATATCGCCGCCGTCGCGGAGCTGGTGATTCGCTCCGCGCAAGCCCGCCGCGAAAGCCGGGGATTACACTACACGCTCGATTGCCCCACCCCGGACTCGTCCGGCCCGCCGCGCGACACCGTCATCCGCGATCCGCCCGGCGGCCCCATCGCGCCCACGTGAATCCGCCGCCGGCCGGAAAATAAGGGGACAGAGAATACGGTCCGAAGTCCGAAGTCCGAAGTCCGAGGTCCGAGGTCAGAGAGGATGCACCGCGGAGACACGGAGGACGCAGAGGTCGGAGGTCCGAGGGCAGTGCGTCAGCGCTGTAGCTCCGGCGCTCTGTCGCCGGAGAGGTCCGAGGTCCGAAGTCCGAGGTCCGAAGTCCGAAGTCCGAGGTCAGAGGTCAGAGGTCAGAGGTCAGAGGTCGGCGCGAGAGCGCCTGTAGGGCGCGAGCTTGCTCGCGCCGCATGCGGCCCGGCCGGCGGCCGGGCCCTACCTTTCCCGGAGATGGGTAGGGCGCGCCCGTCCCGGCTTCGCCGGGCCGAGGCTTACGGCGGCCCGCCGCGCCGGGAAGAATTCACCGCGGAGACACAGAGAACGCAGAGTTCGGCGC
>CALGXT010000037.1 GCA_937935255.1 uncultured bacterium
TCGGGCGGCGAAAAAAAACGCCTGGAGATTCTCCAAATGCTCACGCTGCGTCCGAAATTCGCGCTGCTCGACGAAACGGATTCCGGGCTTGATATTGACGCGTTGCGCATCGTCTCCAACGGCGTCAATCGGCTGGTCGGGCCGGATTTCGCGGCGCTCGTCATCACGCACTACGAGCGGATTTTGAAACATATCCAACCGCACTTCCTGCACGTCATGGTCGCTGGTCGCATCGTGAAATCCGGCGGGCCGGAGCTGGTGCGCCGCGTGGAGGCCGAGGGCTACGACTGGGTGCGCGCGGAGGAGGGGGGCGGCGCCGCATGAAAGAGCTGAAGACCGACAGCCGGCTGGTCGAGGATTACAAGTACGGCTTCACGTCCGCCGTGGAGGAGGATACCGTTCCGCCGGGGCTCAATGAGGAGATCGTTCGCTATATCTCCCGCAAGAAAGGGGAGCCGGAGTGGATGCTCGATTTCCGGCTCAAAGCCCTTCAGCGGTGGCGGCGCAAGACGGAGCCGCGGTGGGCGCTTGTGGATTATCCGCCGATAGACTACCAGGCGATCCGCTACTTCTCCGCGCCGCGCTCCTACGCCTATGGCGGCAAGGAGGGCGCGCTCGCCGATCCCGAAGTGAAGAAGACCTTCGAGCGGCTCGGCATTCCGCTGGAAGAACGCGCGCGTTTCGAGGGCGTGGCCGTGGATGCCGTCTTCGACAGCGTCTCCGTCGCGACCACGCACCAAAAGATGCTGGAGGATCTGGGCATCGTTTTTTGCGCCTTTTCCGAGGCCGTGCAAAAACATCCCGACCTGGTGCGGAAGTATCTGGGCACGGTCGTGCCGCCGGCGGATAACTTCTTCGCGGCGCTCAATTCCGCGGTGTTCACCGACGGCTCCTTCTGTTACGTGCCGCCCGGCGTGAAGTGTCCGATCGAGCTCTCTACCTACTTCCGTATCAATGCGGCCGGCACCGGCCAGTTCGAGCGCACGCTGATCATCGCCGACCGCGGGGCGCAAGTTTCCTACTTGGAAGGCTGCACGGCGCCCATGCGCGACGAGAACCAGCTCCATGCCGCGGTCGTGGAACTGATCGCGCTGGAGGATGCGACGATTAAGTATTCGACCGTGCAGAATTGGTATCCGGGCGACGATCAAGGCCGCGGCGGCATCTACAACTTCGTCACGAAGCGCGGCCACTGCCGCGGCGCGCGCTCGCGCATTTCCTGGACGCAAGTCGAGGTCGGCTCCGCGATCACGTGGAAGTATCCGAGTTGCATCCTCGAAGGCGATTATTCCACCGGCGAGTTCTATTCGGTCGCTTTCACCAACCGGAAGATGCAGGCCGACACGGGCACCAAGATGATCCACATCGGGCGGCACACCCGCAGCACGGTGGTCTCGAAGGGCATCTCCGCGGGCGAATCGCGCAACACCTATCGCGGTCTCGTCCGCATCGAACCCGGCGCGACGGACGCGCGCAACCACTCGAGCTGCGACTCGCTGCTTATCGGCGACCGGTGCAGCGCCAACACGTTTCCTTGCGTGGAATCGGAAACGAGCGACGCCGTGATCGAGCACGAGGCCACGACCTCGCGCATCAGCGAAGACCAGGTCTTCTATCTGCGGAGCCGCGGTCTCACCGCCGAGGCGGCGCGTTCGATAATTGTCAACGGCTTTTGCCGCGAGGTGTTCAAACAATTGCCGATGGAGTTTGCGGTCGAGGCCGTGAAGCTGCTCGAGATCAAGATGGAGGGCAGCATCGGATGAGCGAGGGCGTTTATTTCGGCCGTTTCGACGAGGCCGCCTTCGCGGACTCTCTGTCCGCCGCCGACGGCGATCCGACGCTCCGCGACCTGCGCGCGCGCGCCTTCGAAGCTTATAGCGCGTTGCCGGCGCCCTCCGCGCAGGACGAGGAATGGCGCCGCACCGATCCGGCGCGCATTCCGTTCGAGCGGGTGACGCCGCTCCCGCCGCCCGCGCTTTGCGCCGGCCCGCTCTGGTCGGCGCCGGAACACGAAGTGTTCGATGTGGTCGTCACCGTTTCGGAAGAGGGCATCGGCATCGCCGACCGCTCCGGTGTTTTGCGCGCGGGGCGGTGCGCGGTCGAACGGGTGGAGGACCGCGCTCGGCGCTCGCCCGCGGAGGTCGCGGCGGTCTGGCGCGGGGCGGCCATTAGCGCGGCGGCGGGGAACGGACTGCCGCCCGACAAAATCGAGGCCTTCATCGGCGCGTTCGCCGCGACGGGAATCTGGATCGAGGTCGCGCCGGGGGCGACGCTGGGGCGCGGCATTTTGATTCATCACCGCCTGCGGCGGCCCGAATCGCTGGCCGCCTGGCGCACGGTGGCGAACGTCGGCGCGGGCGGGGCGCTGACGCTCGTCGAATGGGTCGAGGGCGGCGGCGCGGGCGGCATCCTCGCGTCCTCGCGGGAAGTGTATGTCGCGGAAGGCGCTAGGGCGCGCGCCATCGCGCTGCAACAGGCGGCGCCCGACGCGACGGTACTGGCGGTGGATGGCGCGCGGGTCGCGCGCGACGGTGAATACGATTCGGTGGCGGCGCACCTTGGCGGCGCGCTGGCGCGCACCAAGGCCGGCGTCGAGCTGGCCGGCGCCGGCGCGCGCGCCCGCTTGGGCGGCATCGCAGCGTTGGACGGGCAGCGGCACATTGACCAGCGAACGCTCCAGGTGCATTCGGCGCCGGACACGACCAGCGATCTATTGTATCGCGCCATCGTGAAGGATACGGCCCGCTCGGTGTTCCAGGGCGTCATCGTCGCCCGGCGCGGCGCGCAGCGGATAGACGCTTATCAGCGGAACAACAATCTGATCCTCAACGACGGCGCGCGGGCGGACTCGCTGCCGGGGCTGCTCATTGACGCGGACGATCTGAAATGCACCCACGGTTCGACGATCGGCCACCTCGATCCGGAGGCGCTTTTTTACTTACGCTCGCGCGGTCTTTCCGCGCCCGCCGCCCGCCGCTTGCTCATCGAGGCTTTCGCGGGGGCGATTGTCGAGCGTCTGCCGCATCCGCCGTTGCGCGACCGCCTGCGCGCCGCCGTCGCCGAGGGTTGGTAGGGACGGCGGCGACCGCGGGCCGCCGAGTCCGCGGCCGGCGGTCGCGCAGGCCGCCCCGTGTAGGCCGCCTTGTTTCGCGAAGCGAAAAAGGCGGCGGCACTCTCCGCGCGGTCGGCTCTGCCTCTTCAGACGTCTTGGCGCTGACATACACAAATGTAGCATGAAGGCCCGTGAAGCTTACAAAAATGTAAGCAAGAGTGCGGTGAAGACTTGGGGCGAACGCGGAAAAGGCGTATTGTGTGTCGGATTCATTATTTGGCATGAAAACCGCTAAGACATAAAAAGCCATGTATCCATCGGCCAAATTCTGGCAGGATTCCGAGCGCCCCCGGCATTATTGCGGGATTTTCGGCGTATATGGTGTGCCGGATGCGCCGCGCGTGATTTATCGGGGGCTTTTCGCGTTGCAGCATCGAGGGCAGGAGGGGGCGGGGATTGTCGTCAGCGACGGGCGGACGCTGCGCACCGTGCGGGGCGGCGGGCTGGTGAGCGAGGTGGTGCTGCGGCAGGCGGCATCCTTCGCGGAGCTGCGCGGGGCGCAAGGCATCGGGCATGTGCGGTATTCGACCACCGGCGCCTCCGAATTGCGCAATGTGCAGCCGATCGCGGTCGAGTGCGCCGACGGCATATGGGCGATCGCCCACAACGGCAATTTGACCAATGCGGCGGCCTTGCGGCGGGCCTACCAGGAAGAGGGTTCGATTTTCCAGACGAGCACGGACAGCGAAATTCTGTTGCACCTGATCGCGCATCCGCGATTTCGGTTGCGCCCGCGCCGCGTGCAGGATGCGCTTGCGGAGTTGCAGGGCGCGTTTTCGTTTTTGCTGATGAATCGCGACACGTTGATCGCCGTGCGCGACCGCTACGGTTTTCGCCCGCTTTCGATCGGGCGCCTCGGCGACGGCTACGTCTTCGCCAGCGAGACCTGCGCGCTCGATCTCGTGGGCGCCGAGCATGTCCGCGACGTCCGGCCCGGCGAGATGGTGACGGTGGACGCGCGGGGATTTCGCAGCGACACCTTTTGCCCGCCGGTCAGCGGAACGCTGGGACAGTGCATCTTCGAGCACGTGTATTTCGCGCGGCCGGACAGCGATCTGTTCGGGGAGAGCGTTCACCGCGTGCGGGTGCGGCTCGGGGAGCTTCTGGCGGAGGAGCATCCGGTGTCGGCCGATGCCGTTATCGCGATTCCCGACAGCGGCATGGCGGCCGCGCTGGGATTTTCACGCCGCAGCGGCATTCCGCTCGATTACGGCTTCATCCGCAACCACTACGTCGGCCGCACCTTCATCATGCCCACGCCGACCGGGCGCGCCGAGAGCGTGGATATGAAGCTCGCCGTCGTTTCGAGCGCGGTCGCCGGCAAGCGGGTGGTTGTGGTGGACGATTCGCTCATTCGCGGCACGACCTCGCGCCGCCGCATTCATACCTTGCGCGAAGCGGGCGCGACGGAGGTGCATGTGCGGATTGCCTCGCCGCCGGTTCGATCGCCGTGTTATTTCGGCATAGATTTCCCGTCGCGGAAGGAATTGGTGGCCGCCGATCGGGATGTGGAAGGCATTCGCCGATTTATCGGGGCGGACTCGCTCGGCTACTTGAGCCCCGCAGGATTGCTTTCCGCCGTGGAGGAGCCGGGCGATTTTTGCTCCGGCTGTTTCACGGGACGCTATCCGGTCGATGTCAGCGGAGAGTTCGACAAGCTGGCGCTGGAGGCGCAGCGGGGCGGGGCGGCGTGAGAGCGGAAGCGCGGAGAGCGGAGAGCCAATGAGGCGGTTTGCGGGATGGGCGATGTGAAAAAAGAAGGTTTTCCAAGGCTTGGAAAGAGCTGCGAAATTTTTTCCAAGGATTGGAAGTCGCCGGCCGCGGAATCGTCGGCGCATGTGGAAGGATGATCGAGTAGGACGTTATGCGCGATAACTTTCAAGGCCTGTACGAACCGGCGTTCGAGCGCGACTCGTGCGGCGTGGGCTTGGTGTGCCACCTCAAGGGCGAGCCTTCGCACGACATTGTGCACAAGGCGCTCCAGATTCTGGTCAACCTTTCCCACCGCGGCGCGTGCGGGTGCGATGAGAAAACGGGCGATGGCGCCGGTATTCTGATGCAGATGCCGGACAAATTCCTGCGCAAGGAGGCGGAAGGGCTTTCGATTCGGCTGCCGCCGCCCACGGAGTACGCGGTCGGTCTGGTCTTTCTGCCGCGGATTCGCGATGAGCGGCACAAGGCGCAGGACTGGTTGGAAGGGGCGCTCAGGCAGAACGGCCTCGTGTGCCTCGGCTGGCGCGATGTGCCGAGCAACAATCGGGTGCTGGGGCGCATCGCCCTCGGCGTCGAGCCCGTGATGCGGCAGGTGTTCGTCGGGCGCGGGCCGGGCATCCACGATGTGGAGACGTTCGAGCGCAAACTTTATGTCGCCCGCAAGGTCATCGAACGCGCGGCGCGCGAGTCCGACCTCGCGGAGCGGAAATTCTTTTACATCTGCAGCCTCTCGTCGCGCACGCTGGTCTACAAAGGCCTGATGCTGGCCGACCAGATCGAAACCTTCATGCCGGATTTGCGCGATCCGGACCTCGCCAGCGGCATGGCCATCGTCCATCAGCGCTACAGCACGAACACCTTTCCCACGTGGGATCTCGCGCAGCCCTTCCGCTATCTGTGCCACAACGGCGAGATCAACACCTTGCGCGGCAACGTGAATTGGATGCGCGCGCGGGAGGCGATTTTCAACTCCCCGAAATTCGGCGCCGATATTGCCAAGCTCCTCCCGATCTGTACGCCGGGGGCGAGCGACACGGCCATTCTCGATAACGCCGTCGAACTGCTCCTCCACACCGGCCGTTCGCTGCCGCACGCCATCCTGACGGTCATCCCGGAGGCCTGGCAGCACCGCGACGATCTCGAGGACGACGTGAAGGCTTTCTACGAATACCATGCCTGTCTGATGGAGCCGTGGGACGGCCCCGCCTCGATTCCGTTCAGCGACGGCCAATGCGTGGGCGCGGTGCTCGATCGCAACGGTCTGCGCCCGTCGCGCTACACCGTCACGCACGACGGTCTGCTCGTCATGGCCTCCGAAACCGGCGCGCTGGAGATACCCCCGGAGAATGTGAAACTCCGGGGGCGGCTTCAGCCGGGCCGCATGTTGCTGGTGGACATGCGGCAGGGACGGATCGTCGAGGACGAAGAGATCAAGCGGGACCTGGCGCGCCGCCGCCCGTACCGCGCCTGGGTCGCGGAGCGTCTGCTGCCGTTTCACCGCGTCTCGCCCGCCGCCGGCGCGCCGCCCGCGCTCGAGGCGCCGGTTTCCACGCTGCACAACGAATATGGCTACACCTACGAGGACCTGAAGATCATCCTCGCGCCGATGTGCGACAAGGGCGAGGAACCCGTCGGCTCCATGGGCGTGGACGTCCCGCTGGCCGTCCTCTCGGATCGCCCGCAGCTGGTTTATAACTATTTCAAGCAGCTCTTCGCCCAAGTGACCAACCCGCCGCTCGACGCGATTCGGGAAGAACTGGTCACCTCGCTGGCGACCTATCTCGGCGCCGAACAAAACCTCTTCGAGGAGACGATGGAGCACTGCCACATGCTGCGGCTGGAACAGCCGATCCTCGCCGACGAAGATTTGCAGCGCATTCGCGAGCTCGATCCCTCCGAATTCCCCTCGGCGACGCTGCCGGCGCATTTCGATCCGGCGGGCGGCGGCGCCGCGCTCACCGCGGCGCTCGACGACCTCTGCGCCCGCGCCGAGACCGCCGTGCGGGATCGCGGCTGCACGCTCTTGATTCTATCGGACCGCGGCGTGTCGCGCGAGCGCGCGCCGATCCCCATGCTGTTGGCCTGCGGCGCCGTCCACCATCACCTGATTCGGCGGGGGCTGCGCACGCGCTGCGCGCTGATTATCGAAAGCGCCGAGCCGCGCGAAGTGCACCACTTCGCCGCGCTCTTCGGCTACGGGGCCGCCGCCATCAATCCCTATCTGGCCCTGGCAACGCTTCATGTGCTCAAGGAAAAGGGGCTGGCCCAGGCGGACGCCGCCCTGGCGAAAAAGAACTATGTCAAGGCCGTCGGCAAGGGCGTGCTCAAGACGATGTCCAAGATGGGCATCTCGACGCTGCAAAGCTATCGCGGCGCGCAGCAGTTCGAGGCGGTCGGATTGAACGACGAGGTGATCGAACGCTGTTTCGCGGGCACGGCCAGCCGCGTCGGCGGCGTCGGTTTCGATGTCCTGGCCGAGGAAGTCGCGCGCCGACATCGCCGCGCATGGCCGGAACGGACGATCCCCGAAACGCTCGAACTCGATGTCGGCGGCGTCTATCAGTGGCGGCGCGGCGGCGAGCGGCATCTGCTGCAGCCGTTGGCCATCGCCAAACTGCAGCAGGCGACGCGGGACGGCGATGAAAAGGCGTTCGCCGATTTCTGCCGGCTGGTGGACGACCAAAACCGGGAATTGATGACCCTGCGGGGGTTGCTTCAATTTCGCGAGGATCCCGCCAAAGCCGTTCCGCTGGACGAAGTCGAGCCTTGGACTTCGATCGTCCGGCGTTTCAAGACCGGCGCGATGTCCTACGGCTCCATCAGCCAGGAGGCCCACGAGACGCTCGCGATCGCGATGAACCGCCTCGGCGGCAAGAGCAACTCCGGCGAGGGGGGCGAGGATGCAGAGCGCTACCAGCCCCTCCCGAACGGCGACTGGAAGCGCAGCGCGATCAAACAGGTCGCCAGCGGGCGCTTCGGCGTCACGATTCACTACCTCGTCAACGCCGTCGAACTGCAAATCAAGATGGCCCAGGGCGCGAAGCCGGGCGAGGGCGGCCAGCTCCCCGCCGAGAAGGTCTATCCGTGGATCGCGAAAACGCGGCATTCGACGCCCTATGTGCAGCTCATATCGCCGCCGCCGCACCACGACATCTACTCGATCGAGGATCTGGCGCAGCTCATCCACGACTTGAAAAACGCCAATCCGCAGGCGCGCGTCACTGTCAAGCTGGTCTCCGAGGTCGGCGTCGGCACCGTCGCCGCGGGCGTCGCCAAAGGCAAGGCCGATCTGGTGCTCATCAGCGGCTATGACGGCGGCACGGGCGCCTCGCCGGAAAGCTCGCTCAAGCACGCGGGTCTGCCGTGGGAACTGGGTTTGGCCGAAACGCACCAGACGCTCGTGCTCAACGACCTGCGCAGCCGCATCGTCGTCGAGTGCGACGGCAAGCTGTTGACGGGACGCGACGTCGCGATCGCGTGCCTGCTGGGCGCGGAGGAATTCGGGTTTTCCACCGCGCCGTTGATCACGCTGGGGTGCGTGATGATGCGGGTCTGCCACCTCAACACCTGCCCGGTGGGCATCGCGACGCAAAACCCTGAACTGCGAAAGAAGTTCGCCGGATCGCCGGAGTATGTCGTCAATTTCTTCCATTTCGTGGCGGAGGATCTGCGGCGCTGGATGGCGCGGCTCGGCTATCGGACGGTGGACGAGATGGTCGGCCAGTCGCACCGGCTCGAGGCGCGTTCGGCGGTGGAGCACTGGAAGGCCAGGGGGCTGGACCTCTCGCGCGTGCTCGCATTCCCGGAGGCGCCGCCGACGGTCGGCCGCCGCTGCACGCAAAAACAGGATCACCGGCTGGAGGCGGCGCTCGATCATGAACTGCTGGAAAAGACCTGGCCCGCCCTGGAGCACGGAGAAAAAGTCGCGTTCGGGTTGCGCATTCGCAACGTGAACCGCACGGTCGGCACGATGCTCAGCGGCGAAATCGCGCGGCGCTACGGCGAGGCGGGATTGCCGGAGGACACGATCGTCATCCGCGCGCGCGGCTCCGCGGGCCAAAGTTTCTGCGCCTTCGGCGCGCCAGGACTGACGATCCACGTGCAGGGCGATGCCAACGATTATTTCGGGAAGGGGCTTTCCGGCGCGAAGCTTTCGATCCGTCCGCCGCCCACGGCGGCGTATCTGCCGGAGGAGAACATCATCATCGGCAACGTCGCGCTGTACGGCGCGACCGCGGGCGAGGCCTACGTGCGCGGCATCGCCGGCGAACGGTTCGCCGTGCGCAACTCCGGCGCGCACGCGGTGGTCGAAGGGGTGGGGGATCACGGCTGCGAATACATGACCGGCGGCCTCGTCGTGGTGATCGGCCCCACGGGCCGGAACTTCGCCGCCGGCATGTCGGGCGGTGTCGCCTTTGTCTACGACCCCCAAGGCCGCTTCCCCGCGCGCTGCAACCGCGAAATGGTGGGCTTGTCGCCGTTGGAAGAATCGGAAGATATCCGGGCGGTGCGGCATCTGCTCTCGAACCATGTCCGACACACGGGCAGCACGGTCGCCGAACGCATCCTGCGGGACTGGCCCGAGACGGTGCGCCGGTTCGTCAAAGTGATGCCGCACGACTACCGGCGGGCGCTGGAGCGGCTGGCGGAGGAGCGGCGCGCGGCGGCGCCGCGCGAGGTTCCCGCCGGCGCGCCATGACCCGGAGGCGCAGACGACCGGATTGACGCGAAAGAGCGAAGGTATGGGCAAAACGACCGGATTCATGGAATATCCGCGCGAGCTGCCGGCCAAGCGGCCGCCGGCGGAGCGGATTCGAGAATACCAGGAATTTTACGAACCGTTCCCGGAGGAAAAGCTGCGCAAACAGGCGGCCCGGTGCATGGATTGCGGCGTGCCGTTCTGCCACACCGGTTGTCCCCTCGGCAACATCATCCCGGATTGGAACGACCTGGTGTATCGCGGCGACTGGCGGGAAGCCGCGCGCCGCCTGCACGCCACGAACAATTTTCCGGAATTCACCGGCCGATTGTGCCCCGCGCCCTGCGAGGAGGCGTGCGTGCTCGGCATCAACGAGCCGCCCGTCACCATCGAGCAAATCGAGAAGGAAATCGCCGAACGCGCCTTCGCGGAGGGCTGGGTGCGGCCCGAACCGCCGTCTGCGCGCACCGGCAAAAAAGCGGCCGTTGTCGGATCGGGGCCGTCGGGCCTGGCCTGCGCCCAGCAACTCAACCGCGCGGGCCATACGGTGACGGTCTTCGAACGCGCCGACCGGATCGGCGGTCTCCTGCGGTACGGCATCCCCGATTTCAAAATGGAGAAAAGCGTCCTCGATCGGCGCCTGGCCGTGATGGAGGCCGAAGGAATTCGATTCCGGACCGCCGCGCGCGTCGGCGAAAATCCCACGGGCGAGGAATTGCTTCGCGAATACGACGCCGTCGTGCTGGCCATCGGGGCGACGCGGCCCCGCGATTTGAAAATCCCGGGCCGCGAGCTGGCCGGCGTACATTTCGCCATGGAGTTCCTGCCGCAACAAAACCGCGTCGTCGCCGGCGACCGCGTTCCCGATCAGATTTCAGCCGCGGGCAAACACGTCATTGTCATCGGCGGCGGCGATACCGGCAGCGACTGCATCGGCACGGCATTGCGGCAAGGCGCGGCCTCGGTCGTCAATTTCGAACTCTTCCCGAAGCCGCCGACGGGTCGCCCCGCGCATCAGCCCTGGCCGTATTATCCGATGCGGCTGCGGAAAAGCACGTCGCACGAAGAGGGCGGCGAGCGCTTCTTTTCGATCGCCACGAAGGAATTTATCGGCGAAGGCGGACGCGTCAAAGCGCTGCGCACGGTCGAAATCGCCTTCGAACCTTCGCCCTCGGGCGGCCCTCCCAAAATGATCGAGCGCCCCGATACGGAGAAGGTGTGGCCCGCCGATCTCGTATTGCTGGCCCTGGGTTTTCTCGGTCCCGAGCCGGACGGCGTGGTCGCCCAATTAGGCGTCGCGCTGGACGCGCGCGGCAATATTCGAACCGACGACCGTTATGCGACGAACATCCCCAAGGTCTTCGCCGCGGGCGACGGCCGCCGCGGGCAGTCGCTGATCGTCTGGGCGATTTCCGAGGGCCGCGAATGCGCCCGCGGCGTGGACGCCTGGCTCATGGGCCGCTCGGATCTCCCGACGAAAGTCGGTTACGATCTTCCGCGCGTGTAATTCGTCCGCGATTCTCCGCCTTCGTTCGCTCCAAAAAAAGCGCCTCCCCGGACTGTACCACACTTCGCGAAGTGTGATACAGTCGCGCCCGCGCAAATCTCTATCGGCGAAAATTTCTGTGCTCAGGTAAACTTCGGCGATCGCTGTAGCTCCGGCGCTCTGCCGCCGGAGCCGTTCCGCCCAGCTCTTCCGCTGTAGCTCCGGCGCTCTGCCGCCGGAGCTTTGTTCCCAGATTTTCCGCCGGGGGAGCCGCCTCCGCCAAGGCTCCGGCGAGCCAAGCCGGCGGAAATACAGCGCCTAGCTCCGGTCTCCCCTGTAGC
>CALGXT010000038.1 GCA_937935255.1 uncultured bacterium
TTTCGATCAGCGCCTCCGGCGCGGAACCCGCCGCGCGCAGGCGGATTTCATTTTCCGGCGCGAGCGCTTCGAGGGGCAGGGCGATGTCCTGGATTCCCCCGCGCGCGGGATCGGGCGCGGCGCGGCGGCCGTTGACCGTCAGCGCGTGCGCGGTCGGATTCCAGCCGCGCGCGCAGATGCGCAGAACTGCGTTTTCCGCGCGGGCCAAGACGGGCGCCTCCACCGCGACTTTCCAGGCGAATTCCGCGCCGGCGTTGACGCGCTGCGCGATGGCGTCGGCGAAGTACTGGCGCTCCTCGATCTCCGCGGGCCGCGCCTCGCCTTCAAGCGCGACGGTCCACACCCGCGCCTCGCGCGGCTTGAGTTCCGCGACGCCGATCCGCCCGGGGCTTTCGGATTCCGCTGCGAGCGGGAGCGGCCGGCGTTCGATATCGAAATCCTCTTTGACGAGGGTCTCTTCCGCCCCGCGAATGCGCGCGCCGTGCGGCGGAGTCAGGCGGATGCGAACGGACCGGGGCGTCGCGCCGTCGTTGAAGAGCGCCAGCGTCCAATATCCGCGCTCCAGCGATGAAACCGCCCATACGTCGGGGTGATTCGAACTCGCTTCCATGAGCCGGCCGCGCAGCGGTTTGAGCAGGCGGAAGGCGGCGATGACGCCGCGATTGAGATGCGCCTCGTGAGCGGCGCGCGCGGCGGCCTTGTCGGGGCAGGCGTCGAGCAGGTGGAGGATATCGCGGACCATGTAGGTGAGGCCGCCGCGTTCGCGCGCCGCGCCTTGCAACTGGTTGTAGCCGGGCGGCGCGTTGCCGGGTTGTTCCGGGTCGAGTTCGCCGCCGGCTTCGGTGTTCCAAATCCGAATGCGCCGGTTATGCCGCACGGCGGCATAGGCCGCGGCGGTTTCATACGATGCGGCCACGGCGCGGGTATCGCCGCCGTAGTGGTGTTCGGTGTATCCGTCCAGCCATGGGAGACCGGCGTCGAGGGTGGGGCGGTGAACATCCTCCCAGGCGGCGTAGCCGTTCTGGTGGATGTGGAAATCCCATCCGCCGATGAGCGTGATCTTCGGGTTCGCCTCTTTCAGCGCGGGGGCGAAAACGCGCAACATGCGATTGTACCATTCGACGTTCTGGCGACCCGGCCAGAACGTTTGCTGCGTGCGGTCGCGGCCCCACCAGCGCTCCTCGACTAGGAATTTTTGATTTCGCCACACGAATTCCGCGCCGACGGCCAGCCCGCGCGGCATGAAGCGCGTGGCGACGTAGTCCACGTGGCCCTTATCGGGCGCGACGGCAACCAGTTGTTTTCGCCACACGAGGTAGGGCGAGGGCTGCGTCTCGTAGCGCAGCGTCATGGGCGCGCCGACCTCCCGCCCTTCTTCGCGGTAGAACGCGCCGTCATAGTTGACGCCCGGTTGCACGCCCCAGTTGAGGTAGGGCTCGTTCCAGAACTCGACAATCGGTTCGCGGGCGAGCGCGCGGGCGCTTTCCGCGTACGTCCGCGCAAGCTTTTGGAGCCGCTCCTCCCAATCGGGATAACGCACGATCAACGCCGGCTGAAAACGATCGTAGAAGCATTCGACGATGTGGGGAATGCCGTCCGCGCGCGGCGGCGCGGGCAGTCCCGGCTCGCGTTGGATCACGCGCACGGACTCGACGCCCCACTCCTCGCGTTGCGCCGCGGTCAGCGCCGTGGCGTGAACGCCGAAGAGCGGACGCGGAATTTCGGTTTGATCGTTGACGCGCCGGGCGCGGCCGCTCAGCGCAACCTCCGCCTCGGCGCCGAAGCTCATCGTGGCCATGGCGCAAACTCCCATCCGAATGAGTGCCGATTTGATCATCGCCCATTCAACGAAATTATCCGCCGCCGTTTTGCCGCGCTCACGGGAATACGAGACGCGCCAGCGCGAAATCTTTCCCGCCGACCGGTTCCGCCGCGCTCCAGGCGGGGCGCTCCGGCGTCGGGAAGCCGCGACCGGCGTTATGGCCGCCGACCCAGACGCCCGCGTCGGCGACGGCCAGCCCGGAGAGGCCGGATTTTCCGCCCTCCTCGCCGCGAATCATGGTGGCATAGAGCGGACGGCTGAGGTCGGGCGCGAAGACGTACAGCGCGCCGTTGCCTCCGCCGGCCTGTTCCGCCGGCCAGTGGCGCCAGGCGCCCGGCGTCGTCCAGGCTTTCGCGCCCGCGTTGCCGGCGACAAAAACGCGGCCTCGGGCGTCCACGGCGACCCGATTGAGATCGTTGCCGGAAAGTTTGGGATAGGGGGGCGATTTGGCGATGCCGCGTTCGTCATAGCCCGTGTTGCGGCTGTGGTGGAAATAATAGCCCGCCTTCAGCGCGCCGGTGCGGGCATTCACCTGACCGAGCCAACCGATCATCAGGTTGCCGGTGTCGCCGACCAGATCGCCCTTGAAGCGATAGACATTGGAGCCGTGCTGCTTCGCCAGCACATAAACGTCGTCGCTCGCCGGGCTGTAGGCCAAGTCCACGGCTTTCTGATCGGGCGTGTGGACGCTATCGTTCGGCTGATAAAGATTCGTGCTCCAAAGCAGCCGGCCGTCGGCCGTATAGCGCGCGAGGAAGAGATCGAATGCGGGGAAACTTTTCTTGCCCTGTTCGCGGAAATCGTATTGCAGCGTGCCGCTGATGATGAGATCGCCGTTCGGCAATACGACGACTTGTCCGCCTTGCCGCAAGCCGTGCAGCGAAAAGCTGATGGGCGCCCAGCCGCCCGGCCCGTCATAGTCGTAGCCGCCCGGCTGCTGGTGGGCTTTTTTGTAAAACGCGAAGTATTGGCCCGGCTCGCTCAAATCCTCGGCGCTGGGATGCAGCGCGATCGCCCACGTGCGTCCGGCGGGGCGGCCGGCGAACGGCGACTCACTGCCGTCGGCGTTGCGTCGGATCACATACGCCGCTTCACCGCGGCCGCGCGTGCCCGCCGTCCAAATAACCCGGCCCTGCGCATCCACGGCGATCCCCGTCAGCGCGTCCTGGTTCGGCCCGCCGGCGCGAGTCCACAGCACGCGGCTTCCGTCGGCGGCGACTTTGACCACGGCGGTCGAAGTCTTGCTGAAATCGCCCGCTTCATTACCCGCGACAGCGGGCAGTCGGGCGCCGGCCTTGCCTCCGATGTAGATGCTGCCGTCGGGCGCCAGCGCGACCCGCTTCGGCTCAAGGAGGTCGCTTCCGAAAAGCGACATCCAGTTCAGCCGCGCGCCGTCGGCGGAAAGCTCCGCCACAAAGCCGCGGTTCGCGCCCGATTGCGCATCGAGCAACTTTTTCGCGGGGCGCGCGGGGGCGGGAACGGCGTCCTCCGAATCTGTACGTCCGACGATCACCAGGCGCCCGTCGGGTCGAGCGGCCAAATCGGCGATCTCATCGTCTCCCGTTCCGCCCCATTGAAACGCCGTCACGCGCGGCGCGCCGACGGGCGCGGCGGGGGCGGGCGCGCGGGCGGCGGCGATAGGCGCCGCGGGGGCCGCTTCAGGCTCCGGCGGCCGCATCGGCTCCGTGCGGGATGCCTGCGCGGGCGCCGCCGCCGAGGCCGTCGGCCGTTCGGTCTCGGTCCGTCCTTCTCCGCCCGCGCCATCCATCCGCACGAGGCGGGCGGACGCCAGCGAAGGCGGCAGATCGCGAGTTTTGGGCGGTTCCGAGGGTTTTGCGCGCCCCCGCGAGGCAAGCCACACGCCGCCGGCGCCGAGCGCGATCAACAACAGCGCCGCGATCCAAAGACCCGCCCGGCTGCGCGCGGGCTTGGAAGGCGCGGTTTTCGCCGAACGCGCCGACGGCGCAATGCCCTCGGATTTGCGCATTACGATCCGCCGTGTTCCGGAATCGGGGGCCGCCTCCTGCGCGGGCGCCGGCGGCGGCGCGTTCGGCACAAAGGTCCGTCCGCAAAGCGGGCAATCCACTTGCCGGCCGAACACTTCCGGCGGGGCTTTGAGTTCCTTCCGGCAGTGCGGGCATCGAACGATGGTCGGGGTGTTCACATCCGTTCCCCCAGTTATCGGCGACTCGTGCGGTATTGCGGCAGATCGCCGGTGAAGTCAATCTCGAAGCCGTCCTTGCCGTCCGTGACGGAGAGCGCGCGATTCTCCAGGCGGACGAGCGGCCCGCCCCAAACCCATGGCCAGTCCAGGTCGTAAAGCCGGCCGTCGAGCGTGACGCGCGCGGCGCGGTCGCCGTGACGGTCGCCCGTGGGGTCGGGATTGAAGACGAAAACGAGCTCGCGTCCGTCGCGCAGCAAACAGCGGATTTCGCCGCTGTCCGCCCATCGGGTCGTGTCCGGCGCGGGCCGATTCGACAGCCGCGCGATCGCATCGCCGGGCGTTTCCTCCGCGTCGAACGCCTCCACGACGAAACCGACGCGCCGCCCGCGAACCTGAAACACGTTCATCGTCTCGTTATTCTTGCCGAACGGCGCCGAAGGCCCGACGGACGCTTCGCCGCCGAAGGGGCGTAGGGCGATCAACGCTTTGGGGAGCTGCACGAGCCACATCTCGCCGATCTTTTTCGGCGTGTAGCCTTCCGGAAAACGGAAAAAGACGTGGTCGGCGGCCTCGTCTTCCGGGATGAAGGCCGCGACGACGGCGGTCGCGCCGATCTGCGCGGACTGCACGTAGCGCCCCGTGCCGTCGCCGTAGCCGAGGCCCGTTTTTTGGCCGTTGTGGTCGGACTGGCGCGGATGGCCCGCGTTGAAGGAGAGCGGCGCGCCGTCTTGCCGGACGACGATTTGAAAGCGCGTGTGCTGGCTGGCGTGGGCGTCCCAGAGCGACCCCATCGTGAAATTGCGTCCGAGATGAACCGTCTCCCGTGCGCCAAGGGCCGGGCGGATGCCCTGTCCGTGCCAGTAATTCCCCTTGCGGTTATTCTGTGTGATCGGCAGCCCCGCGATTTCCTTGCGAGCGAGGCGCACAAGCGTCGCATTCGGGCGGTAGCGGCTGGTGATCGCATGGAGCGTATAACGGAAGTTGAACGCCTGCTGCGGATCGGGGTCCAAGGGCGCGCCGAACCAAAGATAGCCGAGGTGGTCGGTGTTTGAGGCGAGCGCGCGATCATAAAAGCCCCGCTGATTGGGGCCGCAGAAGAGTCCGTCGGTGTACTTGAGGGCATAGCCGGCGACCATCAAATCCAACCCCGCCTTCGCGAGCCGGCGGCATTCTTCGTCGGGCGAGAAATCGTAGATGTTCATCAGCCCGTTCAAGGTGAAAGCGTAATACGTCGAGGAGTCCCACTCGCCGGGGCCGGCGTCGAAAAGGCCGCTGACGTAATCCCGCAGGCGGCGTTTGGCGTCGGCGAGCGCGGTCTCCCGGTCGCGTCCGCCGAGGCGTCCGCCTTCGAGATAGTGGGGCAGCACGTTTGCCGAAGTCCACCACATCGTCTTGTGATTTTCCGTTCCGCCGCCGGCGAGATAGGAGTTGTAGCCGGCGGCCGCCTGGGCGAGTTTCCGGCGGGTTTCCGGCGTGAGGATTTTTTCTCCGAAAAGGGGAAGAAAACGGCCCCAGTTCACGGCGGCGAAGTGATAATGTTCTTTGTAGGAGCGCTCGTCGTTCATGTAGCGCGCGGGCTCAGGATCCTCGGGATTGAGCAGCAGTTTGGCCATGGCGTGTCCGGGCAGATATTTGCCCGGATCGCCGCCGCTGAAATAGCCGCGCCGCCAGCGATCCAGCCCGCCCTCCGCCAGACCGCGCAGGATGATGTCGCGGCGGCGTTGAAATCCGGTCTCGTCGGGATACGTCTCCGGCGAGGACGCCGGCGCCTCCGCCGCGCCGGGGTGGGGGGGCGGCATTTGCGCTGCGGCGCGCGAGGGTGTCTGCGCCGCCAGGATCACGATGACCGCCATGCCTATCGCTCTGTTCGTCATGATGTATTCTCCTGCTTTCCGCCGCGCGTCCGTCCGTCGGAATATTTGGATGACGGTAGTATAACGTCCGCCGCCGGCGCTTTCGTGATCAATAAACTGTTGCGTTTATGTGCGTTTTGTTTCACCGACTGTAAAAACAGCGAATCCCGCAACGTCGCGCGCCCGGCGCGGCGCGTTGACGGGCGTTCAAAAACGAACCGGAATCTCGCCGGGCGTTTCCCGCGCCAGTCGAAACACGCGGCCGATCGGCGCGGCGGCGTCGAGGCGGCGGACGGCGTATTCTCCGAGAAAACCCCGGAAGGCGACGCGGCCCTCGGCGTCGGTCGTTGTGCGAACGCGGGTGTGCCATTCTTCGCGGATCAGATGCCGCACGGCTTCATACAACGGCGTTGGCTCATGTCCGGAAAACGGGCCGAGCCACTCGACGGCGTCCTTCATGAAATCCCAGAAAAAGAACGCCGCCACCGCGGGATGTCCGAAGGCGCACGTGAGGTACTGCGCCGTATAGTCGGCCTGGGCGCGGCGTTTCGCCTCCGGGGTCTCGCACGCGGCCGGCGCTTCGTCGAGGCGCGCCCAGAATTCGGTGATGTGCAGCGGGCGGCCGGCGCGGGCCATCTCGTCATAGACCGCCCACTGCGCGGACGGCGGCAGCCAGCCGGCGGTGTGGGACTGGAGCCCCAGGGCGTCGGGCGTCGCCCCTCGCCGTTCCAGCGCCTCGAAAAGCTCAAGGAAGCGACGACGCTGCGAAGCCGGGGTGACCCGCGACCCGTCGCTGCCCTCGCGCGCCAACTCCTCGCCGCCCTCCAAACCATAATCGTTGACGAGAAAGAGCGCGTCCGAATCTTCCTCGCGGCACCAGCGCAAGACTTCGGCGATGTAGTCGGCCATGGCCGGAATCGGTTCGATATGCGGCCATTGGCGGCGCGCAAGATTCGCGGGCGCGGCTTCCCATAGCGGCTCGTTGACGGCATCCCAGAGGCGGATGCGGCCGCGAAATCGAGCGACCAACCCCCGCACCCGCGCCTCGGCGAATTTCATCAGCGTGGCGGTGTCGTGTCGCAGCGCCCATTCCGGAATGCACTTGGGAATGCTCCAAAACAGCGGGTGGCCTTTGGCCGTCAGTCCCTGCGCGAGCGACCATTCGACCGTTGCGGCGAAGTTGTCCAGCCGCGGCTCGCCGGGATATTCCTCGGTCTTCGAGGCGTCATTGCGCGGCCGCTCGGTCCAATAGCAAAGATTGGTCGAGGCATTGAAGACATCGGCGAACCGACGGCGCCAGGCGCGCGCGCGATCGCTGGCGCCGCGTCCGTCGCGGATCAGCGCGTCCAGC
>CALGXT010000039.1 GCA_937935255.1 uncultured bacterium
TTCATCCCAGACCCCGCCGCATTACTTGCCTCTTGTCCCTGTTTCGCCCCCAAGGTGACGGCGCGGCGGGCCGCCGCGCCCTACCGTTTCTCCAGGCTCTCCACGTCTCTGCGGTGCAATCCTCACCGGCCGCACTTCGACGCCGCCCCGGCTCACGCCAGCGGCGGCGGCTTGGGCAGATTTTCGATGGACTTCAGCGATTTCGCCATTTCCGCGTCGGTCATCTCGTAGTTCGTCAACGCGCCGGAGAAATAGGCGTGATAGCCGCTGAGGTCCATCAGTCCGTGGCCCGACCAGTTGAGCAGGATAACGCGCTCGCGGCCCTCCTCTTGCGCGCGGCGGGCCTCGCGAATGGCGGCGGCGATGGCGTGCGAGGTCTCCGGCGCCGGGATGTGGCCCTCGGTGCGCGCCCAGAGCACGGCGGATTCGTAGCATTCGAGCTGCGGGATCGCGTGCGCCTCGATGAGGCCCTCGCGCGCGGCTATGCTGACGAGCGGGGCCATGCCGTGATAGCGCAGGCCGCCGGCGTGAATGGGCGGCGGGATGAAGGTGTGGCCGAGGCTGTACATCGGCAGCAGCGGCGTCATCATCGCCACGTCGCCGGAGTCGTACACGTAGGGCGCGCGCGACATGCGCGGGCAGGCCGCCGGCTCCGCCGCGATAATGCGCAGCCCGGCGCCGTGAATCTTGTCGCAGAGGAACGGGAAGGTCAGCCCCGCGAAATTGGAGCCGCCGCCGGCGCAACCGATAAGGATATCCGGCTTCACGCCGATCTTCGCCAACTGCTTCTTCGCCTCCAGCCCGATGATCGTCTGGTGCAGACAAACGTGGTTGAGCACACTGCCGAGCGAGTAGCGGGTGTTCTCCGATTTGACGCAATCCTCGATGGCTTCGCTGATGGCGATGCCGAGGCTGCCGGGCGAATCCGGCGTTTCGGCGAGAATCTTCCGCCCGATCTCGGTGCGCGGACTGGGGCTGGGGATGCACTCCGCGCCCCAGGTTTCCATCATGAACTTGCGGAAAGGTTTTTGGTCGAAGCTGATGCGGACCATGTACACCCGGCAATCCAGTCCGAATTGCCGGCAGGCGAACGCCAGCGCGCTGCCCCACTGGCCCGCGCCGGTCTCGGTGGTCAGGTGTTGGATGCCCGCCATCTTGTTGTAGTACACCTGCGCGATGGCCGTGTTCGGCTTGTGGCTGCCGGCGGGCGAGACGCCCTCGTTTTTGTAATAGATTCGGGCCGGCGTTTGCAGGGCGCGCTCCAGGTTGCGGGCGCGGCACAGCGGCGTGGGCCGCCAGAGCGCGAGCTTCTCCAGGATCGGCTCGGGAATGTCAATCCAGCGCTCCCGCGACATCTCCTGCTCGATCAGCGACATCGGGAACACCGGCGCGAGCATTTCGGGCGTTACGGGCTTGCCGTCGGGGCCCAGCGGCGGCGGCAGGGGATGCGGCAGGTCGGCCTGCAGGTTGTACCACTGCCGCGGCATTTCTTTTTCGTCGAGGAACACTTTGATCGGCTCGCTCATGGCGCTTCTCCGTTTTTTATCGGCACATCGCTTTGGGGATGCACGTCATCCCGCGGCGCGAGCAAGCTCGCGCCCCACGTTCCACGTCCCACGGTCCACGTCCCACACTCGTCAGCTCCCCGGATGCTCCAGCGGAAGGCCCCGCCGACAGAGCGGGCACTCGGCGGGCGTCCAGGTGGCGGGAACCATCCGCAACAGGCTGAAAACCGGCGCATCGAATTGCGCGGCGCCGCCGCTGCGATCCACGAGGACGGCGATCGCGGCGACCGCGCCGCCGTTCCCGCGGACGATCTCGATCGTCTCCTGGACGCGCCCGCCGCGCGTGATCACATCCTCGGCGACGACGAACCGCTCGCCGGGCGCAACGCGGAAACCTCGGCGCAGCACGAGGCGGTTGTCCTGTTTTTCGGCGAAGATCGAGCGGGCATCGAGCGCGCGCGCCAGTTCGTGGCCGACGAAGAGTCCGCCCATGGCCGGGGAAATGACGCTGACGCCTCCGGCGACGCCGGCGGCGCGCAGCCGCGCCGCGAGCGCGCCGCAGAGCCGGGCGGTGATAGCGGGCCATTGCAGCAGCATAGCGCACTGGAAATAACGGTCGGAATGCAGGCCGGAGCGCAATTCAAAATGGCCTTCGAGCAGGCCTTTGGTTTCCCGAAAGGCGGCCAGCACTTCGCTCTCGTCCATTTCGATCTCCGCGCCCACTTTCGCTCCTCTGCTTTTCCAAGGGTTGGAAGCCCAACGGCCTGCGTTTTCCAAGGCTTGGAAAACCGCGCCATCGTGCCCGATACGCGCGCGAAGCTCAAGAGGAAAGGCGAGGGCGGAGGGCGAGGGGCGGAGTTGTTTTCTTGCGGAGGTGCGGGGAGCGTGGAGAGCGGTATATCCGAAAAGCCTGGGCGCGGCGCCCTGCCGCGCCCTACCCTCTCCGCTGCGCCTCCGCGGCGAATATTTCGCGGAGCGCGTTAGGGAATCAGTCTTCGCCGTCGAGGTTCCAGCCGCGGAGGGTTTCGAGGCTGGGCGCGTGGGTGAGGTCGAAGTGGATGGGCGTGAGGGTGACGTAGCCGCGTTCGAGCGCGTCGAGATCGCTGCCTTCGCGCCGGTCGGTCAATTCGATGTAGCCGTCCATCCAGTAATAGATGTTGCCGCGCGGATCGGCGCGGCGGTCGAAGGTTTCGACGAACCGCGAATCGGCCATGCGGGTGACGGCGTAGCCGGCGAGCTCCGCGTAGGGGCGGTTGGGGACATTGACATTGAGCAGCACGCCGCGCGGGAGCGGATGCGCCATCAGTCGGCGCGCCAGCCGGCGCGCCACGCGCCCGGCGGTATCCCAGTGCGGGTTCGCCGCGTAGGTCGCCAGCGAGACCGCCATGCTGGGGATGCCGAGGATCGTGCCCTCCGTCGCCGCCGAGACCGTGCCCGAATAGAGGATGCTGATGCCGGCGTTCGGGCCCAGGTTGACGCCGCTGACAACCAGATCCGCCGGCGCGGGCAAGAGCGCGCAGACGGCCAACTTCACGGAATCCGCCGGCGTGCCGCCGACGGCGTAGCCCTCGAATCCGGCGTCGCAGCGAACGCGCCGGGCCTTGATGGGATCGGAGAGGGTGATGGCGTGGCCGACGGCGCTGCGCTCGGCGTCGGGAGCGACCACGTGGGTCTCGCCGAGATCGCGCAGCGCGGCGTGCAGCGCCGCGATGCCGGGGGCGTGGATGCCGTCGTCGTTGGAGATCAGAATCCGCATGGTTCGAGGCGCGCGCGTCACAGCGCCGGCGCGTTCGCCGCCGGCGGGGTCTGGACGGGTTCCGTCTTTTCCGGGTCGGGCTTCGGCGCGGCGCGCGTTTCCCGCTCGGCGACCATATCGGCGAGGATGCGCAAGCCCTCCTCGAGCACGAGGTCTTTGCCGTCGTCGGCGTCGGGTTCCGCGTCGGACTCGAGTTCCGACTGGAGCCGCTCGAGTTCCCGCTCCGCGCGCGCGAGCGCGAGGCGGGCCTCCAGGCGGAGCGGGATTTCGGCCGACCGGACGCGTTGCGCGATTTGCTCGCGGGTGCGATCCCAGGCCTCGAAGCGCGGGTCGCCGCGGCGGCGCCGCTCGGAGGCGGCGCGCAATTTTTCGAGGTCGGGAATGGCGCGGGCGAACACGGTGAAGAACGTCGGTTCAATCACGCTCCAATCGAGCGCGTGCGGCAGATATTCCTCCCCCACCTCGGTCACGTCGAGAAACGACGGCAGGACGATATCCGCCTCGACGCCGCGGCGCTGGGTGGAGCCGCCGGCGATCCGGTAGAAGGCCGCCGTGGTCACCTTGATCTGTCCGAGCGCGGGATCGCGCGGCGCCAGCGGCTGGAGCGACTGCACGGTGCCCTTGCCGTGGGTCTTGGAATCGCCGACGATGACGGCGCGGCGGTAATCCTGGAGCGCCGCCGCGACGATTTCCGAGGCCGAGGCGCTGAGCCGGTTGACGAGGACGACGAGCGGCCCGTCATAGACGATGGCGGGATCCGGGTCGGTGAGCACCTGGGTGGAACGGGCGTCGCGCACTTGCAACACCGGACCCGATCGAATGAACAGGCCGGCGAGCTCGATCGCGTCGGGCAGCGAGCCGCCGCCGTTATTGCGCAAGTCGAGCAAGAGCCCCTCGAAACCGCCCTTCGCCTGGAGGTCCCGGATGATGTTGCGGACATCGCGGGAAGAGCGGCGCGCCTCCGCGCCGCCGTTGTTCATGCCCTTGAAATCGGCGTAAAATTCCGGCAGGGTGACGACCGCGAGCCGTCGGACGCTGCCTTCCCCCGCCGGCACTTCGCGCACCACGCCGCGCGCGGCCTTGTCCTCGAGCTTGACCTCGTCGCGCACCAGTTCGATTCGGCGTTCGGAGGCGCCGGAAAGGTCGGAAGCCGGCCAGACCGTGAGCGTCACGCGCGTGCCGATCTCGCCGCGGATGAGGCGAACGACCTTGTAGAGCGGCCAATGCAGCACGTCCACCGGCGGCTCGTTGCCCTGCGCGACGGCGACGATGCGATCGTTCGGCCGCAGGCGTCCGTCGCGTTCGGCGGGGCCGCCGGGGATGAGCCGCACGATGCGCGCCATGCCGTCTTCGGTGCTCAGCACCGCGCCGATGCCGACGAGCGAGAGCTTCATGTTGATATCGAAATCCTCCGAGCGCACCGCGGAGAGGAATTCGGAATGCGGATCGTAGGCCTGGGTGAAGGCGGAGAAGAAACGATCCGAGATGAACTCGTCGTCGCTATCCTCGAGCACCTGGAGGTATTGCCGGTAGCGCTTCAGGACGAATTCCGCGGGCGCGAGATTCGGTTCCTCGAGCGCGCCCTCCGCCTCCTCCTGCGGCGCCGACGCGGCCGGTTTCTTCTTGGCGGCGGCATCCTCCTCCGCGAGGCGCATCGCCACCTGCCGCGCGACGATCTCGTTCCAGAGTTTGCGCCGCCAGAGCTCGTCGCGCGCGGCGTCGTCGGCCGGCCAGGGTTCGTCGCGGCGCCGCCAGCGATACACGGCCTCCGCATCCGGCTCCGGGAGATCGGCCAGAAACCGCTCGGCGAAGGCGAGTCGGTCGCGCGCGCGTTCCCGCAGGCGCTCGAACGAGCGGCGCGCGAAGGTCAGATCGCCTTCGCGCAAGTGGCGCTCGAACGGCGCGGCCTCGGCGCGCCACCGGGCGATTTCCGCGGCCGTGAAATAGGCGCGTTCCGGATCCAACGCGGCCATGAACAAATCGAAGGCGCGATTCCCCATGGTCGCGTCGAGCGGAAGCCGCGACAGGTGCTCGCGGGGCAGCCGCCGCGCCAGCAACGCGCCGATGGCCCGATAGGTGTCTTCGTTCGCCGCCGGCGCGTCGGCCGCCGAAGCCGCGCCGACGCCGAGCCGCGGCCCCCGCGCGCCGAAGATCGCGCCCGCCGCCACGCCGACGAGGGCGGCGAAAAACAACCGACGCCGCCACGCATGAGCCGTAAAACCATTCCGCATGAGAGTCCCCACCGCCGCGCGCGGCGCCGACGCGCTTCTACGATCCCGCGCCCCCGCGCGCCGCCGCCATGACGCGCTCGACCATCTTCTTTTGCAGCTCGGGATTGTTGCGAATCTCGGCCACCGCCGCGTCGCGCCCCTGGCCGATCTGCTGGCCGTCGAACGAAAGCCACGAACCGCGCTTTTCGATCAGGTTGTACTGGATCGCGGCGTCCACGACCGAGCCCGCCCACGAAATGCCCTCGCTGAAAAGGATATCGAACTCCGCTTCGGTGAACGGCGGCGCGACCTTGTTCTTGACGACCTTGACCTTGGTCCGATTGCCGATCGCCACGCCGGCGGCGTCCTTCAAGGTCGCCATCCGCCGCACGTCGAGGCGGACCGAGGCGTAGAACTTGAGCGCGCGCCCGCCCGGGGTCGTCTCCGGGTTGCCGAACATCACGCCGATTTTTTCCCGAATCTGGTTGGTGAACAGGCAGACGCAGCGGGACTTGTTGAGCGCGCCCGCCAGCTTTCGCATGGCCTGGGACATCAACCGCGCCTGGAGGCCGACGTGGCTGTCGCCCATCTGACCCTCCAGCTCCGCCTTGGGCGCGAGCGCGGCGACGGAATCCACGACCACCACGTCGAGCGAATTGCTCCGCACGAGCTGGTCGGCGATATTGAGGGCCTCCTCGCCGGAATCCGGTTGCGAAACCAAAAGGTCGTCGAGGTTCACGCCAATACGGCGGGCATAGGCGGGATCGAGGGCGTGCTCGGCGTCAATGAACGCGGCGTAGCCGCCCGCCTTCTGGGCCTGCGCGATGATGTGCAGCACCAGCGTGGTCTTGCCGGAGGACTCCGGGCCGAAGATTTCGACGATGCGCCCGCGGGGAATGCCGCCCACGCCGAGCGCGATGTCCAGCGTCAGCGCGCCGGTCGGGATGCAGGGGACGTCGTGCTTTTCGGCGGCGCCGAGCCGGGTGATGGCGCCGTCGCCATATTCTTTCTGAATCTGGGCGAGCACCGAGGCGAGCGCCGAGGGCATTTTCTTCTCGTCGGCGGCGGTCTTCGTTTCCTTTTCGGCGGCGGACGCGGGCTTGGCGGCCATGTCACATTCCTTTCAGCGGAGCTTCGCGGAGTTTCCGATAACGCGCCGCCGCAGGCGGTTCCGCGGCGGACATCAACAGCGCGCGATCGGCGATCACATTCCCGAATGGCGTACTGATAAGCGACCGAACGGCGGAAGTCAAGGCGAGGCCCCCCGCCCGGTCGCGCGCACGGCCCAGCGTGATATGCGGACGATACGGCCGTTCCTCGACCGGGAGGCCGGCCGCCCGCGCCCGCGCGCGCAATTGATCGGCCAGCGCCGCCAGTTCCGGCGGCGGATCGGGCACGCCCGCCCACACCACGCGCGGAGCGCGCGGCGGTCCGAAGAAACCGATTCCGACGACGTCGAACCGAAAGGCGCGCGACGCCGCGGCGGCGGATTCCAACAGGCCGCGCAGGACGTCGAGGCGCGCGGCGTCGGCGTCGCCGAAGAAGCACAACGTGAGGTGAAAATCCCCTTCGCCCAGCCAGCGCACGCGAACGCCCGTCCGCCGAAGCTCGTCCCGCGCGCGGGCCAGCGCGGCGCGAACAGCGGGCGGGAGGGAAATCGCGGCGAACGTCCGGCGAGCGATGCCGGCCGCCGGGGGTTCGACGGTTGAGGGGTCTTCGCTCACCGCCCCGGCCTCGCGCTCAACCGCCGGCCGCGGCTACGGCCTCGCGGGTCTGGCGCGCGATGCCGGCCCAGTCGCCGGCGGCGATCCGATCTTTTTTGAGAAACCAGGTGCCGCCCACCGCGGCAACCACGGGCAGCGACAAATAGGACTTCAAGTTGGCCGGCTCCACGCCGCCGAGCGGGATGAACCGCACCCCGGTATGCGCGTAGGGACCGGCCAGCGCGGCGAGCATTTTCGCGCCGCCCGCCGGTTCGGCGGGGAAGAACTTCAGCAGGCGCAGATTGAGCGCGAGGGCGCGCTCGATCTCGCTCGGCGTCAGCACGCCGGGAATAAAGGGCAGATGGGCGGCGTGCGCCGCGCGCGCCACAACCTCGTTCAGCCCCGGCGCCACGGCGAACACCGCGCCCGCTTGGACGGCGCGCTCGATCTGCGCCGGCTCCAAAACGGTGCCGACGCCCACCGCCATGTCGGGAAACGCCGCGCGGATGCGCGCGACGGCCTCAAACGCCGCGTCCGTGCGCAGCGTGACCTCGATCACGTTCAGCCCGCCGTCGCGCAGCGCGCCGGCCAGCGGAACGGCGTCCTCGGCCCGTTCGATCACGGCGACCGGGACGATTTTTTTTGCGATGATACGTTCCATGGTTAGCGCCCCGACGCCCCGGCGTCGCGCCCGTCGGCTTGTCCGATCAGGCCTTCGCGTCGGAATCCGCCTTCTTTTCCTTCGCGGGCTTTTTCTTGCGGGGCTCCGGGGGCGTGTAATTGGTCCATTCGAGCAACGCCATCTCGGCGCCGTCGCCGACGCGGCGGCCGAGCTTCAGCACGCGGGTGTAGCCGCCCTTGCGGTCGGCGAACGCCGGCGCGATATCGCGGAACAGCCGCGCCACCCGCTCGGGCCGGCGCAGCCGGGCGATCGCCCGGCGGCGGTCGGCCAGGGTGCCGCGCTTGGCCAGCGTGACCATCCGGTCGGCCAGCGAGCGCGCGGCGCGCGCCTTCGGCAGCGTCGTGCGGATGCGGCCGCGTTCGATGAGGTTGCAAACCAACGAGGCGAACAGCGCGGACCGGTGGGCCGAGGTCCGCCCCAACTTGACGGTTTTTTTGAGATGTCGCATGGCGCTCTATCCTTCCGGCGCGGACGGCCGAGGTCGGGGCTACTTGGATTCCTCGCCCTTGTCGGCCTTCTCGGTTTTGTCGCTTTTCTCGGCCTTTTCCGATTTTTCGGCCTTCCCGCCCTTTTCGGCTTTGCGCTTCGGGTTCGAGGTGATCAGATCGGGGTCGAAGCTCATGCCGAGCTGCAGGCCCATTTCCTGCAGCTTCTGCTTGATCTCGTTGAGCGACTTCTTGCCGAAGTTGCGGTACTTGAGCATCTCCGACTCGGTCTTCATCGCCAGTTCGCCCACGGTTGTGATATTGGCGTTGTTCAGGCAGTTGGCGGCCCGGACCGAGAGTTCGATCTCGTTGACGCTGATCGCCAGTTTCCGGCGCAGCTCCTCGCGCGCGGCGTCCACCTGTTTGGTGGTCTCCTCGAACTCCACCAGTTCGCCGTTGAAGTTGACGAACACATCGAGGTGATGGCGGAGGATGGCCGCGGAGGTCGTCAGCGCGTCGTCGGGCGAGACGCGGCCGTCGGTCCAGATTTCGAGGATGAGGCGATCGTACTCCGTCAGCCGGCCCACGCGGGTGCTTTCGACGGCGTACTTGACGCGGCGGACGGGGGAATAGAGGCAGTCAATCGGAATCACGCCGATCTCCTGATCCTCCTTCTTGTTCCAGTCCGCCGGCGCATAGCCGCGGCCGATCTTGACCTCGAGTTCCATGTCGAGTTTGCCGTCGGTGTCCAACGTGGCGATGTGCAGGTCCTTGTTGAGCACCTCGGTCAGGTTGTCGGTCTGGATATCGGCGGCGGTGACCTGCGCGGGGCCGCGGGCGCGCAGCGTCAGCCGGCGCGGTTCGCGCGTGTGCATCTTGAGCAAGACCTTCTTCAGATTGAGGATGATGTCGGTCACGTCCTCGACGACGCCGGGCAGCGCGCAGAACTCGTGCGGCGCGCCGGCGATCTTGACGGAGGCGATGGAGGCGCCCTCCAGCGAGGACAGCAGCACCCGCCGCAGCGAGTTGCCGATGGTGCGGCCGTAGCCGGCCTCGAAGGGTTCGGCGACGAACTTGCCGTAGTTTTCCGCCGCCGCGGACTCGTCCTTGACGACCCGCTTCGGCATTTCGAATCGCGCGATGCGTATGGGCATTGAATCTCTCCCAAGGCCGCACGTCACGCGGCCTGTATGGTGAAGCGCCGCCCCGCCCGGGAACGGCGCGGTTCCGGTTTATTTCGAATACAACTCGACGACGCGCTGCTCGTTGACGATCGGCGCGATCTCGTCGCGCGTCGGCACGTGCAACACTTCGCCGCGAAACTCATCCTTGTTGAGCGACAGCCACGGCGCGATGCCGCGCGCGAGCTGGTTCTCGATGAAGGGCTTGGCGTACTCCCGGCTGTCCTCTTTGGGGCGGACTTCCACGACGGACCCCGCCTTCAGAATCATCGAGGGAATGTCGGCCTTGTGGCCGTTCACGCGGACGTGCCCGTGCAGCACGAACTGCCGCGCGGCGCGGCGGGAAGGCGCGAAGCCGAGGCGATGCACCACCGTGTCCAGCCGCATTTCGAGCATCTGCAACAAGGCCTCGCCGGTGACGCCGCGGCGGCGCAGCGCGCGTTCGAAGAAGTTGCGGAAGGCGCCCTCCTGCATGCCGTACATCCGCCGCAGGCGCTGTTTTTCGCGCAACTGCTGGCCGTAGTCCGACAGCTTCCGCCGTCGCTGCCCGTGCATGCCCGGCGGGGGCCGCCCGGTCTGCACCGGGCACTTGGCCATGAAACAACGGTCGCCCTTCAGGAAAAGCTGCATGCCTTCCCGGCGACAAATCTTGCAAACGGGTCCGGTATATCTGCCCATAAGGTTCGCCTCGCTGTTCGCGGAATCAGACGCGCCGACGTTTCGGGGGACGGCATCCGTTGTGCGGCACCGGCGTCACATCGCGGATCGCGGTGACGTTCATGCCGGCCGACTGGATCGCGCGGATGGCGGACTCCCGTCCGGCGCCGGGGCCCTGCACCCGGATTTCCACCTCGCGCATATTGGCGTTGGCGATCGCCGCGCGCGCGGCCTCCTGGGCGACCACCGTCGCCGCGTAGGCCGTGCTCTTGCGCGATCCCTTGAAGCCGCACCGACCGCTGGACGACCACGAGATCGTCGCCCCGCGCGGGTCGGTGATGGTCACGATCGTGTTGTTGAACGTCGCCTGAATGTGGACGATGCCGGTCGGCGAGACTTTGGCGCCGCGTGCGCGCTTGCGCGCCTTCGGCGCTTCCGCCGCCGCGCCGCCTTCCGCGCCGGCGGCCGGGGTGTCCGGCGCGCCGGCCGCGCCGGGCGCGGCGGCTTTCGGTTCCTGCGTTTTCACTTCGTCATCGGCCATAGTGCTGCACCTTCATCCGAGGTTGTGATCTTCCGGATTCCTATTCGCTTTTCTCGCTCTTCGCGGCGGCCCGCGCCTCTTTGCCGCGCACCGCGCCGACGGTCTTCCGCGGCCCTTTCCGCGTGCGCGCGTTGGTCTTCGTCCGCTGGCCGCGCACCGGCAGGCTGCGCCGATGGCGCATCCCGCGATAAGAGCCGATGCCGATCAGCCGCCGAATGTTCTGCGAAATTTCGCGGCGCAAATCGCCTTCGATCCGGTAATCGGACTGCAGGATCGCCGCGATCTTCGTCATCTCCTCATCCTTGAGGTCCGCCGCCTTGCGGGCGGGATCAATCCCCGCCTTGGCGACGATCTCCCGCGCGCGCGCGGGGCCAATGCCATAGATGTAGCGCAGCGAAAATTCGACGCGCTTGTTTCCGGGTATTTCGATGCCGAGCACTCTGGGCATATGCGCAACCGCTCCTTATCCCTGCCGCTGTTTGTGGCGCGGATTCGTGCAGATGATCCGAACGACGCCTTTGCGCCGAATCACCTTGCATCGTTCGCAAATTCTCCGAACCGAACTTCTCACTTTCATGACAACCGCTCTCCCGCCGCTCGTCCCGCGATGCGGCCCTTCGACATGTCGAACGGCGAAAGCTCCACCCGCACCCAATCGCCCGCCGCACCGCCGCCGACCGGCGGCGCGCCGACGTAAAAGGCGACCAAACGGTGGCCGTTGCGAAGCCGCGCCCAAAAAGCCTTTTCTGATATCACCGAAATAATCTCCGCGTCCAGCAAAATTTTTTCCGAATCGCTCACGCCGCAACCCGCGACAAAATTTCGCCGCCCTCGTCGCCGACCGCGATCGTATGCTCGACGTGCGCCGCCGGCAGGCCGTCGGCGGTGACGACCGTCCACTGATCGTCCAACACCCGCACCCGCCAATCGCCCATCGTCAGCATCGGCTCGATGGCCAGCGTCATCCCCCGCGCCAGCGTCGGCCCCCGCCCCGGCGGCCCGAAATTCGGAATCTGCGGCTCCTCGTGCATCCGCCGTCCGATGCCGTGGCCGACGAAATCGCGCACGACGCCGAAGCCCGCCGCCGTTGCGACCGTCTCCACCGCGTGCGAGATGTCCGAAAGGCGCGCGCCGGAGCGCGCGGCGGCGATCGCCGCGGCGAGCGCCCGCTCGGCGGTCTCCAGCAGTTGCAGCGCCCGCGGATCAATCACCCCCACCGCCACGGTCGTCGCGGTGTCGCCGATGAACCCCTCGAACACGACGCCGACGTCCAGGCTGACCAGATCGCCGAGCCGAATCCGCCGCGAACCGGGGATGCCGTGCACCACTTCCTCATTGACCGACACGCAGATATGTCCCGGAAAACCGCGATAGCCCAGGAACGCGCTGCGCGCCTTCCGCTTCGCCATTTCCTCGGCGGCCAGCGCATCGAGCTCCGCGGTCGTCACGCCCGGCCGCACCCGGCCGACAACCGCCCGCAGCACCTCGGCGGCGAGACGGTTGCTGGCGCGCATGCGCTCCAATTCGGCCGGCGTCTTGATCGGAATCATCAATCAATCAGAGCGCCGCCAGCCGTTCCCGAATCTGCGCGACGGTCGCCTCCGGGGCGCCCGCCGCCGCGATGTCAAACAACAATCCCCGTCCGCGATAATGCGCGATCAGGGGTTCGGTCTGCCGCCGGTACACCGCAAGGCGGTTGCGCACCGTCGCCTCGTTGTCGTCCGGCCGCTGCGCCACCTCGCCGCCGCACCGGTCGCAAATGCCGGGCTTTTTCGTCGGGATGTTCGCGACGTGATAAACCGCGCCGCAGACACGGCAGACCCGCCGTCCGGAAAGCCGCGACACCAGCGTCTCCTCCGGCACCTCCAGCAACAACACGGCATTGACGCGCGCGCCGAACTCCTTCAGCACCTCGTCGAGTCCGCCGGCCTGTTGGAGCGTGCGAGGAAAACCGTCGAACAGATAGTCCGAACGCCCGCCGTCGCGCTCGATGCGCTCGCGGACGATGCCGAGAATGACGCTGTCCGGCACGAGCTCGCCCTTCTCCATGTAGCTTTTCGCCTGAAGTCCGACGGGGCGGCCCTCTTTGACGGCCTCGCGCAGCATGTCGCCGGTCGAAACGTGCGCAAGCGCGGGATCCGTCTTCAGCAACATCGCGGCCACCGTGCCCTTGCCGGCGCCCGGCGCGCCCAGGAGTAGGATCGCTCTCATATCATCTTCTGCGCCGCCTCAGCGGCGGGAACGCAGCTTGCCTTTCTTGAGGAAACCGTCGTAGTGCCGCATCAACAAGTGCGACTCGATCTGCCGCATCGTGTCGAGCATCACGCCCACGATAATCAGCAGGCTCGTGCCGCCGAAGAAGGAGGAGACCAGCCACGGGATGCCGAACTCCCGCGCCATCACCGAGGGGATGACCGCGATGACGGTCAGGAAGATCGCGCCCGCCAGCGTGATCCGGGTCATCGTGCGATCCAGAAATTCCGCCGTCGGCGTGCCCGGCCGGATGCCCGGCACATAGCCGCCGTATTTCTTGAGATCGTCGGCGATCTGCACGGGATTGAACTGCGTGGCGACCCAGAAGTAGGAGAAGAACAGGATCATCAGCGCGTAGAGCAGCATGTGCAGCCCCGTGCCGTAGTCGAGCTCCGCGCCGAGACTCCGCAGCCAGCCGGCCCATTCGCCGGGGATGTTCCGCAGCAGGCGGGGCGGAAACATCAGAATCGCCTGCGCGAAGATGATGGGCATGACGCCCGCGTAATTGACGCGCAGCGGCATATACGTGCTCTGGCCGCCGTACACCTTCCGGCCCACCACGCGCTTCGCGTATTGCACCGGAATCTTGCGCTGCGCCTGCGTCACGGCGACGACGCCGGCGATCACGAGGAACATCATCACCACCAGCAGAATCAGGTGGAAGATCGAGAAGCGCACCGCGCCATCCTCCCCCGGGCGGAACAAAGCCGCCGCCGCGCCGATCGCGCCGGGCAGCCGGCTGACGATGCCGATCGTGATGATCAACGAGATGCCGTTGCCGATGCCGCGCTCGGTCATCTGCTCGCCGAGCCACATGATCAACATGGTGCTCGTCGTCATCGTCAAAATCGTCAGCGGGATGAACCCCCACCCGCTCATGGTCACAATCTGACCCCCGATGCCGAACATCGCCGCCGGATTCCGCAGGCTGGCGGCGATCGCGCCGCCCTGAATGACGCACAGCAGGAGCGTGAGATACCGCGTGTATTGCGTGATCTTCTGCCGGCCGGCGTCGCCCTCGCGCGCGAGGCGCTCGAGCTGCGGGATGACGGCCGTCAACAACTGGAGGATGATCGAGGCGCTGATATAGGGCATGATGCCCAGCGCGCCGACGGCGGCATTTTGCAGCGCGCCGCCGCTAAAGAGGTCATACAACCCCAGAAATCCGCCGCCCGCGCGGCTCTGGATATCCGCGATCATCTTCTGCAGCTCGGCGGCGTTCACGCCGGGGGTCGGCAGCACCGCCAGAATTCGACACGCGAAGATCAGACCGAGCGTGAAGAAAATCCGCTGGCGAAGGTCCGCGATCTTGAACGTGTTGAGAAAGGCGGAGAGCATGGCGGCGCTCAGGCGGAGGGCTGAACGGACGCGGCGGGCGCTTCGCAGCGGCCGCCCGCGGCCTCGATCTTGGCGCGGGCCGAGGCGCTGAAGGCGTGCGCCCGCACGGTCAACTTCTTCTTCAATTCGCCCGCGCCGAGCACCTTGAGCCCGTCCGCGCGGCCCTTGGCGAGGCCCCGCGCGGCGAGCGTCTCCGGCGTCACTTCCGCGCCGTCGTCGAAGACGTTGAGCGCCGCGACGTTGACCACGTGGTAGAGGGTCTTCGACGGGTGGTTGAACCCGCGTTTCGGCAGCCGTCGGATGAGGGGCATCTGGCCGCCCTCGAACGTCGGCCGAAAACCGCTGCCGGCGCGCGAATGCTGACCCTTGTTGCCGCGGCCCGCGGTGCGGCCCCAACCGGAGGCCTCGCCGCGCCCGACCCGTTTCCGGCGATGCCGGGCGCCCGGCGCATTGTGCAAATCATGCAATTTCATGGAAAACCATCCCTTCGCGTCAGGCGGTCAAGCCGCGCAACGCCTTCGCTTCCTCGTAGGTCCTCAGCTTGCGGAGGGCCGCCACCGTGGCCCGCGTGACGTTCAGCGGGCTGTCGCTGCCCATGGACTTGGCCAACACATCCTTCACGCCCGCCAGCTCCAGAATGGCGCGCACCGCGCCGCCGGCGATGACGCCCGTGCCCGGCGACGCCGGCTTCAACAAAACATAGCCGCCCGCAAAACGGCCCGTAACCTCGTGCGCGATCGTCCGCTCGCGCAGCAGCACGGGGAACATGGTGCGGCGGGCGATCTCGCCGCCCTTGCGGATGGCCTCGGAGACCTCGCGGGCCTTGCCCAGCGCATAGCCGACATGGCCGTTGCGGTCGCCCACGACGACCAGGGAGCTGAAGCTGAACCGGCGTCCGCCCTTCACCACTTTGGCGCACCGGTTGACGAAAACGACGCGCTCCTCCATGCCGGAGGCGTCCTGTTTTTCGGGGGCGTTGCGTCTGGATTCCCTGCGTTGCACGTGTGTGTCTCCTTACGATCGCTAGAATTTCAACCCGGCCTCGCGGGCGGCCTCGGCCAACGCGCGGACGCGCCCGCCGTAGCGGTAGCCGCCGCGGTCGAACACCACGGTCTCGATGCCCTTTTCGCGCGCGGCGCCCGCCGCCGCCGCGCCCAGTTGTTTGGCCAGCTCGACGGTCATTCGCCCTTTGCGCGGCAGCGCCCGCAGCGCGGGGCTCACGGTGGAGACGGCGGCCAGCGTCCGCTGCGCCGTATCGTCCACGAACTGCACATACATGTGCCGGTCGGTCACGAACACGCACAGGCGCGGACGCTCGGCCGTGCCGCGCACGCGCCGGCGAATCCGCAGGTGTCGCCGTTGCCGGTATTCGGCTTGGTTTCTCGGTTTCATGGTTATGCCACGGTCTTGCCGGCCTTCCGCCGGACATGTTCGCCCTTGTACCGCACGCCCTTGCCTTTATAGGGTTCCGCCTTCGCGAAGGCGCGAATGCGCGCGGCCGCCTCGCCCACCGCCTGTTTGTCGGGCCCGGACACCACAATCTGCGTGCCCTCGGCGACGGCGATCGTCACGCCCGCGGGGGCCTCATAACGATCCTCATGCGATTTTCCGAGGTTGAGCACCAGCGTGCGGCCCTGCAAGGCCGCCTTGTAGCCGACGCCCTGAATTTCCAATTCTTTGCGATAGCCCTCGGCGACGCCCCGGACCATGTTCGCGATCAGGCTGCGCGCGGTGCCGTGCAGCGCTTTTCGATGGACGTCGTCGCCGCCCTCGTTGCGCGTCACGGAAACGACGCCGTTCTCGGCGCTGACCCGAAGGTCCGCGGGCGCGGTCCAGGATAATTCACCCTTGGGGCCCCGGACCCGCACCGTGGCGCCCTCGACTGCGACGGTCACGCCCGCCGGCAGGGGGATAGGTTGGATGCCGATTCTAGACATACGCTTGGATCCTCAAAAAGGGCTGCGCCTCACCACACGTGGCAAATCACCTCGCCGCCCAGTCGCGCCCGCCGCGCCTGGCGGTCGGTCATCAGCCCTGACGACGTCGTCAGGATCGCCATGCCGATGCCGTTGAGCACGCGCGGAACTTTGTCCGCGCCCACATACGACCGCCGGCCGGGCCGGCTGACCCGGCGCAGGCCGCGGATGATCGGGGCCTCGTCCGGCCCGTACTTCAAATACAGCCGCAGCAACTTCCGGGCGCCCAGGGCCTCGCTGGTATAATCGGCGATAAACCCTTCTTTTTTCAACACCCGCGCCAGTTCGCTTTTGAGGCGCGAATGGGCGACTTCGACGGTCGGACGGCGCGCCGCCTGGGCGTTCCGAATCCGCGTCAACATTTCCGCGATGGGGTCCGATGCGCTCATGGGAAAATCCTTCCGGCGGTCACCAGCTGGCCTTGATCACGCCCGGCAACTGGCCGGTCGAGGCCAGTTCCCGGAAACAGATGCGGCACAATTGAAACTTGCGCAGGTACGCGTGCCGGCGGCCGCAGCGCCGGCAGCGGTGATAGCGGCGCACGGCGAATTTCGGCGCCCGCTGTTGTTTCGCGATCAATGATTTCTTGGCCAACTGCGTATCCTCCAACGCCCGCGGCGTTATTTCGCGAACGGCATGCCCAGCCGCTCCAAGAGATCGCGCGCCTCCTCGTTGGAGGCCGCGCTGGTGACAAACGTGACATCGAGGCCGTGCGTCCGCCCGGCCTGGTCCGGATTGACCTCCGGAAACACCGTATGATCCTTCACGCCCAACGTGTAATTGCCGCGGCCGTCAAAGCCGCGGGGCGAGACGCCGCGGAAGTCGCGGATGCGCGGCAACGCCGCGCCGATCAGCCGCTCCATGAACTCGTACATGCGGTCGCCGCGCAGCGTGACCTTCGCGCCGATGTTCATGCCCTCGCGGAGCTTGAAGTTCGAGATGCTCTTGCGCGCCTTCGTGATCACCGGGCGCTGACCCGCGATGCGCGCCAGGTCTTCCGCCGCCGCCTTGAGGGTGTCGCGGTCGTGCTCTGTGCCGACGCAGGTGTTCAGCACGATCTTGAGCAGCCGCGGCGCCTGCATCGGATTGCGGTAACCCCGCGCCTCGACCATCGCGGGAACCACGGTCTTGCGATAATATTCTTTCAAACGAGCCGTCATACGCTTTCCTTATGTCCGACCGGCGCTCACGCCGTCGGGCGCTCCCGTTTCGGCGTTTCGCCCTTCGCCACGCGCGCCAGGTTCGACAGCGCGATCGGCGCCTCTTTCTCGGCGATCGTGCCGCGCGGATACTCCGGACTCTTGCGCAGATGGCGCTTGACCAGGTTCACCCCCTCGACCAGAGCCCGCCCGGTCGAACGATCCACCTGCAACACTTTCCCCTGGCGTCCCTTTTCGTCGCCGGCGATCACGCGGACGGTGTCGCCTTTGCGGAGCTTCGTTTTGACCGGGGCGGCGTTCACGCGGCGCTTCATCACACCACCTCCGGGGCCAGCGAAACGATTTTCATGCAGTTCTTCTCGCGCAGCTCGCGCGCCACCGGGCCGAAAATCCGGGTGCCGCGCGGGTTCATCTGATCGTCCACCAGCACGACCGCGTTATGGTCGAACCGCAACGCCGAGCCGTCGGGACGCTGAATCGCCTGCTTCGTGCGGACGATCACGGCCTTGTGCACCTCGCCCTTTTTGACGAGCCCGCGGGGCTGGGCTTCCTTGATGGTCACGCGGATCAGGTCGCCCACATGGGCGAACCGGCGCGGATGGCCCAGCACGCGAATGCATTGCGCGCGCTGCGCGCCCGTGTTGTCCGCCACATCCAAATTGGTTTTCAAGCCGATCATGTCGCCGCCTCCGTCGCGCCGGCGCCCCGCGCCAGGACTTCCACCACGCGCCAGCGTTTGAGCCGGCTCAAGGGGCGGGTCTGAACGATGCGGACCCGATCGCCCTTCCGGGACGTCTCCGCCTCGTCGTGCGCGTGGAACTTCGAACTGGCGCGCAGCTCCTTCTCGAAAATCGGATGCCGATACCGGCGCTCCACCCGGACCACCCGGGTCTTGGCCATCGCGTCGCTGACGACGGTGCCGATCAGCTCCTTGCGCCGGCCCCGTTTTTCGACCGCAGTCCCTTCGCTCATTTCACCTTCCTCCGGCGCTCCGCCGCCACGGTATGCACGCGCGCGATATCCCGGCGCAACTCCCGGATGCGCGAGGGTTTCTCGAGGCGCGCCGCCGCCTGCCGCACCCGCAGCGCGAACAGCTCTTTTTCGGCGTCGCGCGCCCGCTGCGCCAACTCGTCGTCCGTCAATTCCCGCAATTCCCTGGCTTTCATTGTTCCGCCTTCCGCCGTTTTATCCGAGGCCGGGCCGGTGCACGAACCGCGTCGCGATCGGCAGCTTGAACGCGGCCAGTCGCAACGCCTCCTTCGCCACGGCCTCCGCGACGCCGCCCATCTCGAACAGCATCGTGCCCGGCCGCACGACGGCGACCCAGTGTTCGGTCGCCCCTTTGCCTTTGCCCATCCGCGTTTCGAGCGGTTTCTTCGAAATCGGTTTGTCCGGAAAGATCCGCAGCCACAGGCGGCCTTTGCGCTTCATCGCGCGGTTGATCGCGACGCGGCAGGCCTCGATTTGCGTCGCGGTGATCCACGCGCGGTCGAGCGCCTGCAGGCCGTACTCGCCGAACGCGATCTCGTTGCCCGCATGGGCGTTGCCCTTGCGGCTGCCCCGCTGGGATTTGCGGTACTTCACCCGTTTAGGCATAAGCGGCATGGGGCGCTTCCTCCCTCGCCTTCGCGTCGGCGGTTTCCCCGTGGCAGATCCACACCTTGACGCCGATCTTGCCGGCCACGGTGTTCGCCTCGGCGAAGCCGTAATCAATGTCCTGCCGCAGCGTATGCAGCGGCGCCTTGCCTTCCCGCAGACTGTCGCGCCGGGCCAGCTCGGCGCCGCCGAGCCGACCGGACAGATGGATGCGGATGCCCTGCGCGCCCAACTCCATCGCCATCTGGGCCGCGCGTTTCATCGCCCGCCGGAACGAGACCCGGCGCTCGATCTGCGTCGCGATGCCCTCGGCGACGAGCTGCGCGTTCTTGTCGGCGTCGCGCACCTCTTTGATATCCACGTAGATTTCCTTGCCCGTCAGCTTCGCGATTTCCTCGCGCAGCTTGTCCACGTCCGCGCCCTTGCGCCCGATCACGATGCCCGGACGCGCGGTCAGGATGGTCACCCGCGCGCGGTTCGCATAGCGCTCGATGAGCACCTGCGGCACGGCGGCGTCGCGCAGACGTTTCTTCACCAGCTCGCGGATGAGGCCGTCTTCGCGCACCAGCGTCCCGTAGTCGCGTTTGTTCGCGAACCAGCGGGAGCGCCAGTCCTTCGTGACCGTCACCCGAAACCCGATCGGATTTACCTTTTGGCCCAAGACCGGCTCCTTTCCTGTTCCGTCGCGGCGCGAACGCCGCTCATTGATCCGACAACACGATCGCGATGTGGCTGGTCCGCTTCCGAATGGGGCTCGCCATGCCGCGCGAGCGCGGCCAGTAGCGCTTCAGGGAGGGGCCCTCGTCCACCGTCGCCGACACTACCCGCAGCGTGTCCGCGGAAACCTTGTGGTTGTTCTCCGCGTTGGCGATCGCCGACTTCAGGGTCTTGCCGATCAGCGCCGCCGCCTTGCGCTCGCTGACTTCCACCAGCCGCAGCGCTTCCGCGACGGACCGCCCCTGCATCGCGCGCGCGAGGTCGCGCGCCTTGCGGGGCGCGATTCGCGCATACTTCGTTGTCGCCTTGATTTCCATAAACAACCTTCCGCGCCGGCGGCCTTCGGCGGCTGCGACCGGTGCGGGGGGCGCGAATTATACGCGCGCCCGCGCGCCGGTCAAGCCGCCCGAGACCGCGCTATTTCAACGCCACCGTCTTGTCCGTCGCCGCGCCGTGCTTCTTGAACGTGCGCGTCGGCGAGAATTCTCCCAGTTTGTGGCCGACCATGTTTTCCGTCACGAACACCGAAACGAACGTCTTGCCGTTGTGCACCAGGAACGTGTGGCCCACGAATTCCGGCAGGATCGTCGAACGGCGCGACCACGTGCGGATCTGCCGGCGCTCGCCGGTCTGGTTCAGCCGCTCCACCTTCTCCAGCAGATGGCCGTCCACGAACGGCCCTTTCTTGATCGAACGCGCCATGGCTTATTTCTTTCTCCGCTGCACGATAAAGCGGTTCGAGGATTTCTTCGGCCGCCGGGTCTTCTTCCCTTTGGCCAGTTTTCCCCACGGCGAGACCGGATGGCCGCCGCCGGAGGTGCGGCCCTCGCCGCCGCCCATCGGATGATCCACCGGGTTCATGGCCACGCCGCGCACCGTCGGCCGGATCCCCAGCCACCGTTTGCGGCCGGCCTTGCCCAGCGAAACGTTCATGTGATCGAGGCGCCCGACCTGGCCGACGACCGCGTAGCAGTTCTCCGGCACGCGGCGGATTTCGCCCGACGGCAGGCGCAGCGTCGCATAGCCGCCCTCGCGCGCCATCAACTGCACCGTCTGGCCCGCCGCCCGCGCGATCTGCGCGCCGCCGCCCGGACGCAACTCGACGGCGTGCAGCGGGAGCCCGAGCGGAATGCGCGACAGCGGCAATGCGTTGCCCGTGACCGGCTCCACGTTTTCGCCCGCCGCCACCGTCGCGCCGACGCGCAACCCCTCCGGCGCCAGGATGTAGCGTTTCTCGCCGTCGCGATAGTGCAGCAGCGCCAGCCGCGCCGAACGGATGGGATCGTACTCGATCGCCGCGACCCGCGCCGGGATGTCCCGCTTGTCGCGCCGGAAGTCCACGATGCGGTAATGCCGTTTGTGGCCGCCGCCGCGATGGCGGACGGTCACGCGCCCCTGGCAATTGCGGCCCGCCCGCGATTTGCGCGGCGCCAGCAGCGAACGCTCCGGCGTCGTTTTCGTGATTTCGTCGAACGCCGGCAGTTCCGTATACCGGCGGCTCGGCGTGTAGGGTTTGCTCTTTTTCAACGTCATGGTCGGCGCCTCATTGCAACGGGATCGCGTCGCCCGCCTTCAGCGTCACCACCGCGCGCTTCCAGTCGGAGGTCCGACCGAAACTCGGCGTGCGCTCCCGCTTTTTCTTGCCCGCGCGGATCAGGGTGTTCACCTTCGTGACCTGCACGTTGAACAGCTCCTCGACGGCCCGGCGGATCTCCGCCTTCGTGGCCTTCGGATCCACGCGAAACAGGTATTTGTTCTCGTTGGAGGTCAGGCGCGTGCCCTTCTCCGTGACGAGGATCTTTCGAATCACGCTGTACGACGATTTCACGCGTCCCTCCCCGCGGCCGCCCGCAGCCGCCGCTCCAGTCCCTGGAGCCCCTCGCGCGTGGCGATGATCCGCGGCCAGCGCAGGACATCGTATACGCTGACGGAATCCGCCGGCCGAACCGCCACGAGGGGCAGATTGCGCGCCGCGCGCGCCAACGCCGGATCCGGACGATCCACCACCAGCAGCGCGCCCTTCTCCGCGTCGAGCCGCCGCACGATTTCCGCGACCCGCTTCGTCTTGGGCTCGGGCAGGGCCAGGGATTCCACGACCGTCACCTCGCCCGCCGCCACCTTTTCGCTGAAGGCCCGGCGAAACGCGAGGCGCGCCATTTTTTTCGGCAGGGCCTGGGTGTAGTCGCGCGGATGCGGACCGAACGCCACCCCGCCGCCCCGCCAGAGCGGCGAACGGCGATATCCCGCGCGCGCGCGGCCGGTGCCTTTTTGCCGCCACGGTTTCTTGCCGCTGCCCGCGACCTCGCCCTTGCGGAGCGTGGAGGCCGTGCCCGCGCGCGCCGCCGCGCGCTGCGCGACGACCGCCTCGTGCACGGCGGAGGCGCCCCGATCCAGCAGCAGGAGTTCCTCGGCGAATTCAATCTCGCCGACCGCCTCGCCCGACGCATTTTTGACCGGTATCTTGCTCATGACGCCTTCGCCGCCTTCTTGATCGCCTTGCGCACCTGCACCAGGCCGCCCACCGGGCCGGGCACGGAACCCCGCACCAGCAGCACGTGATCGTCGGGCCGCACCGCCACGACCCGCAGGTTCTGGGTCGTCACGCGCACATGGCCGTAGTGGCCCGGCAGCCGCTTGCCCTTCAGCAGCCGGCCCGGCTCCTCGCGCATACCCACCGAGCCCGGACGGCGATGCATGGTGTGTCCGTGCGCGGCGGGCTGGCCCGCCATGCCGTGGCGTTTCATGACGCCCTGGAATCCGCGCCCCTTGGTGACGCCCGTCACATCCACCCAGCTCCCCGGCTCGAACATCGCCACCGTGAACTCCCGGCCCGCCGGCGCTTCCTCTTCGGGCGCCACCTCAATCTCGGCCAGGTGCCGAAACGGCGCCACGCCCGCTTTCTTGAAGACGCCCGCCTCCGGTTTCGAGAGACTCGACTCGCGACGCGCGCCGAATCCGACCTGCACCGCGCTGTAACCGTCCCGCTCGACCGTCTTGCGCTGCACGACGACGCACGGTCCCGCCTCGATCGCCGTCACCGCCACCTGGCGGCCGTCGGCGTCATAGACGCGGGTCATGCCCAGTTTTTTGCCCAGCAAAGCATTCATGGTTCGCTCACACCCGGATCGTGATATCCACGCCCGCCGGCAGGTTGAGCTTCTTCAGCTCGTCCACCGTCCGCGCCGTCGGCTCGATGATGTCCAGCACGCGTTTGTGCGTGCGGATCTCAAATTGTTCCATGGACTTCTTGTCCGCGTGCGGACTGCGGTTCACCGTGTAGCGCTCGATCCGCGTCGGCAGCGGGATCGGGCCGGCCACCCGCGCGCCCGTGCGCTTGGCCGTCTCGACGATCTCGCGCGTGGACTGATCCAGCACCCGGTAGTCGTAGCCCCGCAATTTGATTCGAATGCGTTGATTCATAATCCGCCTTTCACCGGTTCAACAGCGCCGCCCGCAGCGGCTCCGGCACTTCGTCAAAACGACGCGGTTCCATCGCGCACGTGGCCCGCCCCTTCGAGAGCGAACGCAACCGCGTGGCGTAGCCGAACAGCTCGACCAGCGGCGCGTCGGCGCGCACGGCCTGCGCCCCCTCCCGCGCTTCGATCTCCCGCACCTTCGCCCGCCGGCTGTTCAGATCGTTCAACACGTCGCCCAGGTGCTCGTCGGGCGTCAGGATGTCGAGCTCCATCACCGGTTCGAGCAGCGCGGGCCGCGCGGCCTGGAGCGCCTCGCGCAGCGCCAGCGTCGCCGCCGTGCGGAAGGCGACCTCGCTGGATTCCGTGGCGCGGAACTCCGCGCCCGCGACCCGCACGGCGATGTCGATCACCGGATAGTGGCCCAGCACGCCGGTCGAAAGCGCGTCGCGCAGACCCTCCTCCACCGCCGCGCGCAGCTCGTTGGGGAGCGCGTCGGGGGGAACCGCGAACACGATCTCGTTGCCGGCCCCGCGCGCGCGCGGCTCGATCTCGATCCGGAGGCGCGCGAAATGCTTTTTGCCGCCGATCTCCCGATCGAACGTATGCTCCGCCGCCGCCGGCGCCGTGACGGTCTCGCGGTACGACACCATCGGCCGGCCGGCGTTCGCCCGCACCTTGAACTCCCGGAACATGCGGTCCTTCAGGATTTCGAGCTGCAACTCGCCCATGCCGCTGACGATGGTCTGACCGGTCTCCGCATCCACGCGCACCCGGAACGTCGGGTCCTCGTCCGCCAGCGCCTGGAGCGCGGCCTCGAGATCCGCGCGATCGGCCGAAGAGCGCGGCTCGATGGCCATCGCGACCACCGGCTCCGGGAAAGCGATGCGTTCGAGCAGAATCGGCTGGTTCTCCGCGCAAAGGGTGTCGCCCGTCGTGGCGAATTTCACGCCGACCAGCCCGCCGATGTCGCCGGCGCGCAGGGCTTCGATGTCGCGCCGCTGATTGGCGTGCACCTCGACAATCCGGCCGACGCGCTCCCGCTTGCGCGTGCGTGGATTGTAGACATTGCCGTTTTTGCGCAGGACGCCGGAATAGACGCGCGTGTACAGCAGTTTTCCGAAATAGGGATCGTTCGCCACCTTGAACACCAGCGCCGCCAGCGGCTCGGCGTCGTCGGCCCGGCGGGTCAGCTCCGCGTCCGTTTTCGGATGGCGGCCGGACACCGGCGGCACGTCGAGCGGCGAGGGCAGATAGTCCGCGACCGCGTCCAGCAACGGCTGAATGCCCTTGTTCTTGAGCGCGCTGCCGCACAGCACGGGCGTGAGCCGGCCCGCCACCGTCGCCGCGCGCAGCCCTTCGGCCAACCGCTCGGCCGGCACGTCGGGGGCCTCGAGGTACGCCGCCAGCACCCGCTCGTCGTGCTCCGCGACCGTCTCGACCAGCGCCGCGCGCGCCGCCTCGGCGCGCGCGCGCAGCTCGACGGGAATCGGCCCCCGTTCGACCCGCGCGCCTTGCTCCTCCTCCGGGAACGAGAGCGCCTCCATCCGAAGCAAATCCACCACGCCGCGGAACGAATCGCCTTCGCCGATCGGCAACTGCAGCACCGCGAGCCGGGCGCCCAGCCGCGCGCGGATGTGGTCGCACACCCAATCGAAGCGGGCGCCCAGGCGGTCCATTTTGTTCACGAACGCGATCCGCGGCACGCGGTACTTGTCGGCCTGGCGCCACACGGTCTCGGATTGCGGCTGCACGCCGGCGACCGCGCAAAAGACGCCGACCGCGCCGTCGAGCACGCGCAGCGACCGCTCCACCTCGGCCGTGAAATCCACATGGCCCGGCGTGTCAATCAGGTGGAGCTCGTGGCCCCGCCACCGGCAGGTGGTCGCGGCGCTGGTGATCGTGATGCCGCGCTCCTGTTCCTGCGGCATCCAGTCCATGACCGTGGTGCCCTCGTGCACCTCGCCCATCTTGTGAACGCGCCCGGAGTAATAGAGAATGCGCTCCGAAACCGTCGTCTTGCCGGCGTCAATGTGCGCGACGATGCCGAAATTGCGGACGCGCGCGAGCGCGCCGGAGCGTTCGCTTTCCGCCGCGGGGCGCCCCGCGCTATCCGCGCCGCATTGTTCGGTTGGTTCCAAGGCCAGTTCCATGAATCGCGCTTCCGCCGTTTCCCGTCACCAGCGATAATGGGCGAAGGCCTTGTTGGCCTGCGCCATTTTGTGGGTGTCGTCCCGTTTCTTGATGGCGTTGCCCTGATTGTTGTACGCGTCCACAATCTCCGCCGCGAGCGCCCGCTCCATCGGCTGCCCCTTGCGCGCGCGGGCGAACTGTTTGAGCCAGCGCATCGCCAGCGCCAACTGGCGGTCGGGGCTGACCTCGACCGGCACCTGATAGGTCGCGCCGCCGACCCGCCGCGACTTCACCTCGAGGCGCGGACGGATGTTGTCAATGGCGCGCGTCAGCGTTTCGATCGGATCGCCCTCGATCTTTTTGCCGATCTGCTCGATCGCGCCGTAGACGATGCGCTCCGCGACGGACTTCTTGCCGCGCTGCATCAACGTGCTGATCATGCGGGCGACCACGGGGCTGTTGAACCGAACATCCGTCGCCGCCGCCTTCTTTTCCGCTCGATGTCTTCGTGCCATGGCTTCAGCCCTTTGCCGCCGCTTCTTTCGGCCGTTTCGCGCCGTACTTCGAACGCCCGCGCCGACGCGACTCGACGCCCAGCGCATCCAGCGTGCCGCGCACGATGTGGTAGCGCACGCCCGGCAGATCTTTCACCCGTCCGCCGCGCACCAGCACCATGCTGTGCTCCTGCAGGTTGTGCCCCTCGCCCGGAATGTAGGCGGTGACCTCGTAGCCGTTGGTCAGCCGCACGCGCGCGATTTTGCGCAACGCCGAATTCGGCTTCTTGGGCGTCATCGTCTTCACCAGCAGGCAGACGCCGCGCCGCTGAGGGCAGCGAACCAGCGCGGGCGATTTGCCCTTCTTCCGCAACGGGCGGCGATTCTTCCGTACCAGTTGATTGATTGTCGGCATGCGCAGCACTCCTATCGGACGCAAAGCTCTCAGTATATCCCAGGTTTTGCTTCCGAATCAAGCCCCATCTTCATTATTCGCCGGTTTTTCCTCGACCAGCCGGTCGCCCAGCATCTCCTCGATCGGAATCGGTTCCGCCAGCGGCTTCGCGCGCACGCCGCGGTACAGCGGGAAGCCCGTGCCCGCCGGGATCAGGTGGCCGATGATGACGTTTTCCTTGAACCCGCGCAGCAGATCGCGGCGCCCCAGCGTGGCGGCGTCCGTCAGCACGCGCGTGGTGTCCTGGAACGACGCCGCCGAGACGAAGCTCTCGGTCTCGAGCGCCGCCTTGGTGATGCCCAGCAGCACCGGCTGCGCCTCCGCGGGCCGCTTGCCCTCGGCGACCGCCTGGCGGTTCACCTCTTGGAAATAATGGCGCTCCACCTGTTCGCCCCACAGAAATTCCGTGTCGCCCGGTTCCGTGATGCGGACCTTGCGGAGCATCTGGCGAACGATGATCTCGATGTGCTTGTCGTTGATCTCGACGCCCTGCAGCCGGTACACCTGCTGTATTTCATTCAGCAGATGCTCCTGCAGCTCCTTCGGCCCGCACACCTCCAGCACCTCTTGCGGAACGACGGGACCTTCGGTGAGCTGCTGGCCCTTCTGCACGCGGTCGCCGTTGTACACGATCACGTGCTTGCCCATCGGAATCAGATGCTCCTCCTCGTCCCCCGTGATCGGATCGCGCACGACCAGTTTGCGGCGGCCCTTGACGGTGCCGGCGAGCTCGACGATGCCCTCGATCTTCGCGATCTCGGCGGCGTCCTTCGGGCGGCGCGCCTCGACCAGCTCCGCGACGCGCGGCAGACCGCCGGTGATGTCTTTCGTGCGGACCACCTTTCGCGGGGTCTTGGCCAGCATCGCGCCCGCCGCGACCCGCGCGCCCACCGCGACGGTGACGTGCGCGCCCGCCGGGATCGAATAGTAGCCGCGCGGCTCCTTCGTTTCGGGATCGCGGATGATGATCTGCGGATGCAAATCCTCCTTGTGCTCCATCACCACGCGCTCGCCGACGCCGGTCTCCGGATCCACATCGGAGCGCATCGTGACGCCCTCGATGAAGTCGCGCAGATCAATGACGCCGTCGTGCTCGGACAGGATCGGAACATTGTAGGGGTCCCACTTGATGAAGCTCTGGCCCTTCTTGACGCGCCCGCCGTCCCCGACCGCGATGACGGCGCCGATCACGGGCGTATGCCGCTCCAGTTCCCGTCCGCTGTCGTCGTAAATGCTGACCGCGCCGTTCTTGTTGAGCGCGATGAACGAACCGTCCGCCGCGCGCACGGTGCGCAGCTCCGCGTACCGAATCACGCCGTCGTGTTTCGCGACGATCTGCGGCTGTTTGAAGACCGAGCTCGCCGTGCCGCCGATGTGGAAGGTCCGCATCGTCAACTGCGTGCCCGGCTCGCCGATGGACTGCGCCGCGATGATGCCGACCGACTCGCCCAACGCGACCGGCCGGCCCGTCGCCAGGTGGCGGCCGTAACATTTCGCGCAGACGCCGCGCACGGACTCGCAGGTCAGCACGCTGCGGATGCGCACGCGCTCGATGCCGGCCGCGCCGAGCGCGGCCGCCGCGACCTCGTCAATCTCCTGGCCCGCCGCGACGATCGTCCGGCCGTCCGGCGCGCGCAAATCTTCCAGCGCCGTGCGCCCGACGACCCGCTGCGCCAGCGGCACCAGCTCGTCCTCGCCTTCGCGGATCGCCTCGACTTCGATGCCGTTGAGCGTGCCGCAATCCTCCTCGACGATGATGATATCGTGCGCCACATCCACCAGGCGGCGGGTCAGATAGCCGGCGTCCGCGGTTTTCAGCGCGGTGTCGGCCAGGCCTTTGCGCGCGCCGTGCGTGCTGATGAAATACTCGAGCACGCTCAGCCCCTCGCGGAAGTTGGAAATGATCGGGCGCTCGATGATCTCGCCCGAGGGCTTCGCCATCAGGCCGCGCATGCCCGACAGCTGGCGGATCTGCTGGCGGCTGCCGCGGGCTCCGGAGTCCACCATCATGAACACCGGGTTGAGCTCCTCGCGCGCCTCGCCCGGGCGCGCCTCGTTGAACTCCAGCTCGCGGTACAGCGCGTTGGAAATCTCCTCCGTCGCGTGCGTCCAGATGTCCACGATCTTGTTGTAGCGCTCGCCGTCGGTGATGACGCCCTTGCGGTACTGATCTTCCACCGTCGCGATCTGCCGGCGGGCGGCCTCCACCATGTCGCGCTTGGCCGCGGGAATGATCATATCCACCATGCCGATCGAAATGCCGGCGCGCGTGGCGTACTCGAAGCCCATGGCTTTCAGACGGTCGAGCACCTGCACCGTTTCGGCGTGGCCCGCGACCTGGTAGCAGCGGAAGATCAGTTCGGTCAGATTCTTTTTCTTCACGACCTGGTTCCAGAAGCCCATCGCCTCCGGCCAGATCTCGTTGAAGAACACGCGGCCGACCGTGGTCGCGATCACGGGGGCGTTTTTGTCGCCGAATTCCGTGTCGCGCCGATAATCCGGGTTGCGCAGCCGGATGCGGTCGTGCAGCCCGATCGCGCCCTCGTCATAGGCCGTGTGGACCTCGTCGCCGTCGGCGAAGAGCGGCAGGTGTTCCGGTTCGCCCGAAGACGGCCGCCGCATCCGGATGCGGTTGCGCTGGGAGTCCGTGGTCATGTAATAGCAGCCCAGCGCGATGTCCTGCGTCGGCGTCGTGATGGGCTTGCCGCTCGACGGCGAGAAGATGTTGTTCGGGGCCAGCATCAGCAGCCGGGACTCCATCTGCGCCTCGATCGAGAGCGGGACGTGCACCGCCATCTGGTCGCCGTCGAAGTCCGCGTTATAGGCGGTGCACACGAGCGGATGAATCCGGATGGCCTCGCCTTCGATCAGCACCGGCTCGAACGACTGAATGCTCAAGCGGTGCAGCGTCGGCGCGCGGTTGAGCATCACGGTGTGGCCGCGCGTCACTTCGTCGAGCACGTCCCAGACCGCCTCCGCCTCGCGCTCGATCATCTTCTTGGCGCTGCGCACGGTGTGCACGACGCCCAGTTCTTTGAGCCGCCGTATGATGAACGGCTCGAAGAGCACGAGGGCCATCTTCTTCGGCAGGCCGCACTGGTTCATCTTCAGCTCGGGGCCGACGACAATCACGGAGCGGCCCGAATAGTCCACGCGCTTGCCGAGCAGGTTCTGGCGGAACCGGCCCTGCTTGCCCCGCAGCATGTCGGAAAGCGACTTCAACGGCCGGCTGCCCGCGCCGGTGACCGCGCGGCCGTGCCGCCCGTTGTCGAACAGGGCGTCCACCGCCTCCTGCAGCATGCGCTTTTCGTTGCGGATGATGACGTCGGGCGTCTTGAGCTGCAGCAGATTGCGCAGCCGGTTGTTGCGGTTGATCACGCGGCGATAGAGGTCGTTCAGGTCCGACGTCGCGAACCGGCCGCCCTCGAGGGGCACCAGGGGGCGCAGGTCCGGCGGAATCACCGGCAGCACCTCGAGGATCATCCACTCCGGGCGGGTTCCGCTGGATCGGAAGCCCTCCATCAGTTTGATGCGCTTGGTGAGTTTCTTGCGGTTCTGCTTGCTGCGGGTGCTCTCCATCTCCGCCGTGAGGCGCTCGATCTCCCGATCGAGATCGATCGCCCGCATCAAATCGCGGATCGCCTCGGCGCCCATCTTGGCGACGAAACCCTCGCCATATTTATCCTGCGCCTCGCGATACTCCATCTCGTTGAGCAACTGCCGCTCCTTGAGCGGCGTCTCGCCGGGGTCGATGACGACATAATCCTCGTAGTAGAGGATGCGCTCCAGGGCGCGCATCGTCAGGTCGAGCGCCAGCCCCATGCGGCTCGGCGTGCACTTGTAGAACCAGATGTGGGAGACCGGCACGGCCAGCTCGATATGGCCCATGCGTTCGCGGCGGACGCGCGCCTGCGTCACCTCGACGCCGCAGCGGTCGCAGATCACGTTCTTGAACTTGATTCGCTTGTATTTTCCGCAACTGCATTCCCAGTCCTTCGTCGGCCCGAAAATGCGCTCGCAGAACAAGCCGCCCTTTTCCGGCTTGAAGGTGCGGTAGTTGATCGTTTCCGGATTTTTGACCTCGCCGTGGCTCCAGGAGCGGATGGTCTCCGGCGACGCCAGCGTGATGCCGACGGAGGCGAACCCGGCCTCGGGCGCGAACCCGAGCATGTGCGCGGCGGTAGTGGAATCGGCCATGGTGCTTCCTCGAAATTTCCGCGGTGTCACTCGCCGGATTTGTAAATCCGGATGTCCAGTCCGAGCGACTGCATTTCCTTCATCAATACGTTGAACGACTCCGGCACGCCGGACTCGAGCGCGTTTTCGCCCTTGACGATGCTCTCGTAGATGCGGGTGCGCCCGGTGAGATCGTCGCTCTTCACCGTGAGCAGCTCCTGCAGGGCATAGGCGGCCCCGTAGGCCTCCATCGCCCAGACTTCCATCTCGCCGAAGCGCTGCCCGCCGTACTGCGCCTTCCCGCCGAGGGGCTGCTGCGTCACCAGCGAATACGGCCCGACGGCGCGCGCGTGAATCTTGTCCGTCACCAGATGGTGCAGCTTCATCATGTAGATGACGCCGACCACCACGCGTTGATCGAAAGGCTCGCCCGTGCGCCCGTCATACAGCAGGCTCTTGCCGTCCGCCGGCTCGCCGGCGCGCTCCAGCAACTCGTGAATCCGAGCCTCGGAGATGCCGTCGAAAATCGGCGTCGTTGCGTAGAGCCCCAGCGCCCGGCAGGCGATGCCCAGGTGCGTCTCCAGCACCTGGCCGACGTTCATGCGCGACGGCACGCCCAGCGGGTTGAGCACAATGTCCACCGGCGTACCATCCTCGCGGAAGGGCATGTCCTCCTCCGGCACGATCTTGGCGATGACGCCTTTGTTGCCGTGCCGCCCGGCCATCTTGTCGCCCACGGAGAGTTTTTTCTTCGTGGCGATATAGACCTTGACCTGCTTGATGATGCCCGGTTCGACCTCGTCCCCGCTCTCCAGCCGCTCCAGCGCCTCCTGCTGCTCGTTGGCGAGCTCCGCGAAACGATGGTTGTAGTCGGCCAGAATCGCGTGGATCTTGATCTGGATCGGGCTGGCGTCAATTTCGATATGCTCGCGCGAGGCCGCCAGCTTCCGCAGCAGGGTCTTGGTGATCTTGCGGTTGGCCGGAATGATCTTCTCGCCGGTCTCGACGTTGACGACATCCAGCGGAATTTTCTCGCCCAGCAGGATGTTCGCCAGCGCGTCGGTCAGGTTCTCGAACAGCGTCTGCTGCTTTTCCTTGAACTCGTCCTGGATCTGCTTGAGCTGCTGCCGCTTGTCGCGCGCCGAAAGCCGCGCCCGCTTCGAGGTCGGCGTGTTGTCGCGGCTGGACATCTTCACGTCCATCACGATGCCGTACGTGCCGCTGGGCACGCGCAGCGAGGTGTCGCGCACCTCGGCGGCCTTCTCGCCGAAAATCGCCCGCAGCAGTCGCTCCTCGGGCGCCAGCTCCGTCTCGGTCTTCGGGGTGATCTTGCCGACGAGGATGTCGCCCGGCTTCACTTCCGCGCCCACGCGCACCACGCCGCCGTGCGTGAGGTTCTTCAAGGCCTCCTCGCCGACGTTCGGGATGTCGCGGGTGATCTCCTCCGGACCGAGCTTCGTGTCGCGCGCGCCGCACTCGAACTCCTCGATGTGGATCGAGGTGAACGTGTCTTCCGCGACCAGCCGCTCGTTGATCAGGATTGCGTCCTCGAAGTTGTAGCCGCACCACGGCATGAACGCCACCAGCACGTTCTTGCCCAGCGCCAGCTCGCCCTCCGCGGTCGCGGGGCCGTCGGCCAGCACGTCGCCCTTCTTCACTTTCTGGCCGACCGCGACGATCGGCTTCTGGTTGAAGCAGGTGCCCGCGTTCGAACGCATGAATTTGCGCAGCGGATAGACCTGGTATTCCTCCGGCGGCGTTTTCTTCGTCGGCGCCTCGCCGGTCTTTGAAACGATGATTTTCGACGCGGAAACGTACGCGACCTTGCCGGCCTCGCGCGCCGTCACCAGCACGCGCGAATCGCGCGCGACGCGCTCCTCGTTGCCGGTCGCGACATAGGGCCGCTCGCTCCGCAGCAGCGGCACCGCCTGGCGCTGCATGTTCGAACCCATCAGCGCGCGGTTGGCGTCGTCGTGCTCCAGGAACGGGATCAGCGCGGCCGCGATGCTCACGACCTGCTTCGGCGAGACGTCCATGAACTGCACGCGGTCGCGCGGCACTTCCTTGAACTCGCCGCGCGTGCGCACCATGACCGTTTCGTTGGCGAAATGGCCGCGCTCGTCGAGCGGCGCGTTGGCCTGCGCGATGACGAACGTTTCCTCCTGATCGGCGGTCAGGTATTGCACCTCGTCGGTCACCTTCCCGTTGACGACCTTGCGGTAGGGGCTTTCGATGAAACCGAACTCGTTGATCCGCGCGAACATGCTCAGCGACGAGATCAGGCCGATGTTCGGCCCCTCCGGCGTCTCGATCGGGCAAATGCGCCCGTAGTGGCTCGAATGGACGTCGCGGACCTCGAAGCCCGCGCGATCCCGGCTCAGACCGCCCGGCCCCAGCGCGCTCAGGCGCCGCTTGTGGGTCAGCTCGGAAAGCGGATTCGTCTGATCCATGAACTGGCTGAGCTGGCCGCGGCCGAAGAAATCGCGGACCACCGTCGAGAGCGTCTTCGGATTGATCAGCTTCTGGGGCGTGAGCTTCTCGACGGAGCTGTCGAAAATGGTCATCCGCTCGCGCACGAGCCGCTCCGTGCGCGACAGCCCGAGGCGGCACTGGCCCTCGAGCAGCTCGCCCACCGTCCGGATGCGCCGGCTGCCGAGGTGGTCAATGTCGTCGAGCGTGCCCTCGCCCAGGCGCAGATTGATCAGGTAACGAATGCCCTCGACCACGTCCTCCTTGACGAGCACGCGCGATTCCCCGCCGATGTTGCCGCCCAGCTTCTGCTGAATCTTGTAGCGGCCCACGCGGGTCAGATCGTACCGCCGCTCGTCGAAGAAAATACGCTTCAAGAGCTGGCGCGCGTTCGAGATCGTCGGCGGATCCCCGGGGCGCAGCTTCGCGTACAGGTCCTTGAGGGCGTCGTCCGTGGAACGGGTCGGATCCTTGCGGACGCTCTTGAGGAACAAGCCCTCATCCCAGGACACATTGACGACGTCCACGCTGGTGTGCCCGACGGCCTGCATCTGCCGCACGAGGTCGCGCGTGACCGGCTCGTAGGCGCGGGCCAGCACGGATTGCGAGTCGGCGTCAATGCAATCGCTCGCGAGCACGCGATTCGCGATCTTTTCCTCGGGCACATCGCCGCGCAGGGACAGCTTCTCCATCGTGTAGTAGAGGCCCAGCAGCTCGGCGTCCGTTCCGTAGCCCAGCGCGCGAAGGAACGTCGGCGCGAGAAACTTCCGACGCCTTTTTTTGCGATCCAGATAGACGTACAGCAGATCGGAGGCGTCGAACTGGACCTCCAGCCAGGAGCCGCGGTCGGGGATGATGCGGAACGAGTAGAGGTCCGTCCCGTTGGGATGGACGCTGGTCTCGAAGCAAATGCCCGGCGAGCGATGCAACTGGCTGACGACCACGCGCTCGGCGCCGTTGATAATGAAGGTTCCCGGCTCGGTCATGAGCGGGATTTCCCCCATGTACACCTCCTCCTCGCGGACCTCCTTCGGGTCTTTGAGGCGGAAGGTCACATACAGCGCCGCCGTGTAGGAGCCGCCCTCGGACAGGCTTTCAATGGGCCCCATCTTCGGCGGCTGGATCTCGTATTTCACGAAATCCAGAACGCTCTGACCGTCGTAGCTTTCGATTGGAAAGACTTCCTTGAACACCGCCTGCAGCCCGATGTGCTTCCGCTTCATCGGCGGCACATCCATCTGCAGAAAGTCCCGATAGGAATTCGTCTGGATCTCGATGAGATCCGGCGGCTCAATGACGTCCGTCAATCTGCCGAAATTCGTTCTTTGGACCATGCCCAACCTTCAGGTAAGAAACCGAAAAACAGAACCCGCCGGCGCCGCGCGCGGCGCCGGCCCGTCGCTCCGCCCGCGGTGTTCTTACTTGACTTCGATCTTCGCGCCCGCGGCTTCCAGCTTCGCCTTGATCTCGTCGGCTTCCTTCTTGCTGACGCCTTCCTTGATCGTCTTCGGCGCGCCGTCCACCAGGTCCTTCGCCTCCTTCAGGCCGAGGTTCGTCAGGGCCCGCAGCTCCTTGATGACCTGGATTTTCTGGGCGCCCGCCGACGCGAGCACGACCGTGAACTCGGTCTTCTCCTCCGCCGGGGCCGCCGCCGCGCCGCCCGCGGCCGGGGCCGCCGCGACCGCCACCGGGGCCGCCGCCGTCACGCCGAGGCGCTCTTCCAGCGCCTTGACGAGCTTCGAGAGTTCGAGGACGCTGATCCCCTCAACCCAATTCACGAACTCGGCCATTTTGCCTTCCAACTGCACTGCTTCCGCCATGTTCCTGCTCCTTCTGCTCTGCTCTTTGCGGCAGGCGCCGCCTGCCCGTTGTTACGCCGTTCAAAAAACTCCGCGCTTCACGCGGCCGGGGCGGCCTTGCCCTTCTTTTCTTCCGCCGCTTTCAACACGTAAATCAAACTCGCCAGTTTCTGGTTCAATACGCCCACGAAGCCCCGCAGCGGCGCCGCCAGCGTCCCGACCATCATCGCCCGCAACGCGGACTTGCCGGGCAGCGCGGCCAGGGCCGTCACCTCCGCCGGACTGAGCAGCGCGCCGTCCAGGCAACCGCCTTTGGCCGCGCCGGACTGCGTCTCCTTGGCGAAATCGCGCAGCGCTTTTGCGATCTCGACCGCGTCGCCCCGGCCCGTCACCATCGCGGTCGGCCCTTTCAGCATCGGTTTCAGCGCCGCCGCCGGCAAGTCGCGGACCGCCTGTTGAAAAAGGCGATTCGGCACCACCTGAAAGCGCGCCTGAAGCGGACGCAGCCGTTTGCGCAGCTCCGCCGCCCGCGCGACCGACAACCCTTTGAAATCCGCGAGAAACACGAACGACGAGGCCGATACGCCGCGGCGGATCTCCTCGACGATCGCCTCTTTCTCGGGCCGATACGTTTTCGATTCGTTGGCGCTCATGACCGTGAATTCCGCTCCCTCACTCCGTAGCCGCGTCCCGCACCGTCAGGCGCAGGCCGGGACCCATCGTCGAACTCATCGTGCATCGCTTCAGATAGACGCCTTTCGCCGTCGCCGGCCGCGCCGCGCGCACCGCGTCAATCACCGCTTGCGCGTTCTCGACCAGCGCCCGAGGCTCGAAGGAGCGCTTGCCGATCGGCACCATGACGTTGCCGTTGCGATCCATGCGGTATTCGACACGCCCGGCCTTGAAGGACTTCACCGCGGCGGCCGTGTCCGTGGCGACCGTTCCCGTCTTCGGGTTGGGCATCAGGCCGCGGGGCCCCAGCACTTTGCCGAGCTTTCGCACTTCCTTCATCGCGTCCGGGGTGGCGATCGCGATGTCGAATTCCGTCCACCCGCCCTGCACCTTGTTGACCAGATCGAGGAAGCCGACCTCGTCGGCGCCCGCCGCGCGGGCGGCGTCGGCGGCCGCGCCGTCGGCAAAGACGATCACGCGGACCTTCTTGCCGGTCCCGTGGGGCAGCGCGACGGTGCCGCGCACGGCCTGGTCGGACTTCGCCGGATCCACGCCCAGCCGGAACGCGAGCTCGACGGTCTCGTCGAACTTCGCCAGGGGGTGGGCCTTGATGAACTGGACGGCCTCTTCCAGCGTGTAGTTTTTGGAGCGGTCGGTTTCGGCCGCCGCCGCCCGGTATTTTTTGCCGTGCTGCGCCATGGTCACGTCACCTCGATGCCCATACTGCGGGCCGTGCCCTCGATGATTTTCACCGCCTGCGCCAGGTCGGCCGCGTTCAAATCCTTTTGTTTCGCCTTGGCGATGTCTTCCACCTGCGCGCGCGTCACCTTGCCCACTTTTTCGCGGTTGGGCGTCGCCGAACCCTTGGCGATCCCGGCGGCCTTTTTCAGGAGCACCGCGGCGGGGGGACTCTTGGTGATGAAGGTGAACGACTTGTCCTGATAGACGGTGATGACCACCGGGATCACCAGGCCCGCCTGGCTCTGGGTCGCGGCGTTGAACTCCTTGCAAAACTGCATGATGTTCACGCCCTGCTGGCCCAACGCCGGCCCGACGGGCGGAGCCGGGTTGGCCGCGCCCGCAGGAATCTGCAGCCGAATGACGCCTGTTACTTTTTTCGCCATAGTTGGTTCACCCGCGCGGGATCAGCCCCGCTCCACTTGCGAATACTCCAGCTCCACCGGGGCCGACCGGCCGAAGATGCTGACGGACACCTTCAGCTTGCCGTGCTCCGGATCCGCTTCCTCGACCACCCCGTTGAAATTCTGGAAGGGGCCGTCCGTGATCGTCACCGTCTCGCCCGGCTCGAACGCGATCTTCGGACGCACCTTGTCTTTCTTCTCCTCCACCTGGCGGAGAATCACATCCACTTCCTCGGGCCGCAGCGGCGCCGGTCGCTCGCCCCCGACGAAACCGATGATGCCCTGCGTCTCCTGAATGAAATACCAAACCCGCTCGTTCAGCGTCTTCGCGTCCGTGTACAACGCCAGGTGCACCAGGACATAGCCCGGGAAGAATTTTTTGACCGTCGTCGTCCGGCGGTTGCTCTTGGTCTCCACCACCTTCTCGGTCGGAATCAGCACCTCGCCGATGAGATCGCCCAGTTCCTCGAGGCGCGCTCGCCGCTCGATGCTCTCCTTGACCTTGTTCTCCTGGCCGGAGAGCGTATGCAGCACGAACCACTGTTTTTCCATGACCCTCTGTCCCGTTCCCGAGGCCCGCGGCTAGCTCACCGCCCGCTTCAACAGCCACAGCAACAGCATGTCGCTGACGCCGACGAACGCCGCCAACAGCACGACCGAGACGATGACGACCACGGTGGACTCGAGCAGTTCCGAGCGCGCCGGCCAGGCGCACTTTCTCAGTTCGGCGTCCACTTCGCCGATGAACTCGCGCAACCGCGCCGCTTTCGCCGTGATTTTGTTCATGCGTCTTTTCGCCCCTCCCGCCCGCGACTGGCAGGCCAGGAGGGACTTGAACCCCCAACAACCGGTTTTGGAGACCGGTGCTCTGCCAATTGAGCTACTGGCCTGTGCGCCGGCGCCCTCGGTTCACTTCACCTCGCGGTGCGCCGTGTGCCGGCGGTCGAAACGGCAGTACTTTTTCAGCTCCAGCCGCTCGGTTTTCGTCTTCTTGTTCTTGGTGGTCGTGTAGTTGCGCCGCTTGCACTCCTGACACGCCAGCGTGATGATTTCCCGGGGCATACGATTGACGCTCCCACCGACGGAACCGCGCGCGGCCGCGCGGGCCGGACGTTCATCCGGCCCGCGCCGCGCGCCCCGTCATCAGGCGATGATTTCCGTCACACGGCCCGCGCCTACGGTCCGTCCGCCCTCGCGGATGGCGAACCGAACATATTTCTCCATGGCGATGGGCGTGATCAACTCCACTTCCATCGCGATATTGTCGCCGGGCATCACCATTTCCACCCCTTCGGGCAGCTTGATGTCGCCGGTGACGTCCGTCGTGCGGAAATAAAACTGCGGACGATAGCCCTTGAAGAACGGCGTGTGCCGGCCGCCCTCTTCCTTGCTCAGGACGTACACCTCCGCCTTGAACTTCTTGTGCGGGGTGATCGTGCCCGGCTTCGCCAGCACCTGGCCGCGCTCGACGTCCTCTTTCTTCGTGCCGCGCAGCAGACAGCCGATGTTGTCGCCCGCCTGGCCCTGGTCGAGCAGCTTGCGGAACATCTCGACGCCCGTCACCGTCGTCTTCTGCGTGTCGCGCAGACCGACGATCTCGACTTCATCGCCGACCTTGATGATGCCGCGCTCGACGCGCCCCGTAACGACCGTGCCGCGGCCTTCGATCGAGAACACGTCTTCGATCGGCATCAGGAACGGCTGATCCAGCGGCCGCACCGGCTCTTTCACGAACGTGTCCAGCGCGTCCATCAGCTCCTGGATGCACTTCGCGTCGGGATGATCCGGGGAAGGCGCCTGGATGGCCTTCATCGCCGAACCGCGAATGATCGGCGTCTCGTCGCCCGGGAACTCGTACTTGGAAAGCAGCTCGCGGATTTCCAGCTCGACCAGGTCGAGCAGCTCCGGATCGTCCACCGTATCCACCTTGTTCAGGAAGACCACGATCGAGGGCACGCCGACCTGGCGCGCCAGCAGGATGTGCTCGCGGGTCTGCGGCATCGGACCGTCGGAAGCGCTGACCACCAGAATCGCGCCGTCCATCTGGGCGGCGCCGGTGATCATGTTCTTGATGTAGTCGGCGTGACCCGGACAGTCCACGTGGGCATAGTGCCGCTTCTCGCTCTGATACTCGACGTGCGACGTGGCGATCGTCAGAATCTTCGTGGGATCGCGGCGGCCCTGGGATTCGGACGCCTTCGCCACCTGGTCGTACGAGACGTAGGTCGCCAGGCCCTTCGCGCCCTGCACCTTCGTGATCGCGGCCGTCAGCGTCGTTTTTCCGTGGTCCACGTGGCCGATCGTGCCGACGTTGACATGCGGTTTGGTTCGCTCGAATTTTTCCTTCGCCATGACTCTCTCCTCGCTGCTTCCTGCTCTAGGGTTGCCGATTCGTTTTTTTGTTCACCGGGCGCGGCGCTCCGTCCGGAGCCCACGAGCGGGATTGAACCGCTGACCTCATCCTTACCAAGGATGTGCTCTACCAACTGAGCTACGTGGGCCGCTTCCGGCTCCGGCGGCCGGACCGCCGGCGCACCGCCGTCCCCCGTCTCTCGCTCTCAAATCCATCCCTAACAAATGACGCGACAACACAACCCCCCATCCGCCTTTCCGCCGCGCCGCGGCCTCGAGGCCGTGAGAAGCTGTGAGTCTCGCCGTTTCGAATTCTAAAGCTGTGCGCCGGGACCGCCCGACGCAAAATGAGACGCCAATTTACCAGCGCCGCGAAAAGCGTCAACTGTTTTTTTATATTTTTTTTGTGAGGCGCACGGTCGCGATTTGCCGAGGTTGAAGCTCGATTTCGATCGGCGCGCCGACGACGGGGCCGAAAAGCCGGGCCGTGACCGCGCGACCGTCGGTTTCCTGAATCCGAACTTCGACGGCGGCGCCCGGGTCCGCGGGCCGGACCGACAGCACGCTAGCCGAATCCGGCTCGACGCGGAGGCCCTCCCGCTCACGGGGCCGGTCGCCCGCGTGCGCGCTGTCCATCAAGACGATCGGCGGAATCTGAAACTCCTCGGCCAGCCGCGTCAGCGCGCCCGCGCTCCACCCGCGCCGCAGCGCCCGCAACAGAAAACGCCGCTCCTGCCAACCTTGATCCAGAAACGCGACGTTCGCGGTGTCTTTGTACCCGAACGGCGGATGCTCCGCGTGCGGCACGCCGCGCGCCAGCGCGAAGCGCAAGACCCCGCCCTCGGCCGAATGGCTATAGGTCGCATCGTTGCACACCGCCAGCGCCGCGCGATCGCCCGCCCCTTCGCCTTGCAACACCACCCAGTCGTGACACGGAAATTCCGAGCCGTCCGCCGGACGCTCGGCGATCTCCGCCGGCATTTTCGCCCGCAGCGAAGTCGCCGTGAGCCGCGTCGGAATTTCGAGGCGAAGCTGCGCGCGCCGCTCCTGCCAGTTGAAGCGCAGCCGGAGTTCAACATCCTCCGTATCCGACCACCGCACGACGTCCATCCAGATTTCCGACGCCCCCCAGCGCGCTTTCTCGCGGACGACGGAAACGAGCGGCCCCGCGGCCAGAACCTCGCGGGAAAACACCGTGGGCCGACCGATCTCCTTCGTGTAGGCGCGCAGGCCGTGGCCCCAGGTGCTCGCCGTATCCTCGACGACCACACAGCCCGCCGAGCCGGCCAATAGGTTCTCCTTTTCGGAAGGGAAAACATCGAGCGCGGCGCCCGACCGCGTCGGCGGGGTCGCGTCTGGGTTCGCATTGTCGCCCGCGGCCGGCGACGAGCGCGAACCTTCCGCGCGCTCGACGGGGCGCGTGCAGACGCGAAAAACGCGGTAGCCGCACGCCGGCAGCTCCACGCGGGCCGTCAGTTTTCCCCACGGGATTCCCCATGGGCCGAAATTGGCGTCGGCGGGCAGCCATTGAATCGGCACGGCGGCGCCGTCCGGCGCCTCCAACGCGACGATTTCGTCCCGCGCATGGATGGCGCGGAAGGTGTCGAGCTGAATCGTCGCGCGGCGCGGCCACGGCAGCGGATTGAACGCGAAAAGCACACTGCCGGTCTCGCCGGCGGTGTCCGTGCGGCGCGCGATGGAAGCCGCGTCGCGCAGGGCGCTCTGGCGCGCGTGCGCCTGCACGGCGCCGAAACGGTGCAGAATTTCATCCTGAACCGTCGCCACGCAAGTGCCCGCGAGGATGTCGTGAAATTGCAGATTCAGCAATTCCCACCACGCGTCGTCCAGCGCCGGCGTCCGCCCCGCGGCCGCGCCGGCGGACTCCGCGACGAACAACGCCTTTTCCGCCGCGCGGTGCAGTCGCTTCACTTCGCCGTTCGCCGCATAGCAGCCGCGAAACACATACCCCAGTTCGCCGCGCCGCACCGGGAGCGTCGCGGCCGCGGGCGAAGCCAGCGCCGCGTCCAGAAACGCGCGCAGCGTGCTGAACCGGATTTCCGGCAGCGAGGGATCGCGCTGCAGTTCGCACACCCGGGCGATGTGTTCGCGGGTGGGGCCGCCGCCGTGATTGCCGACGCCGAACCACAGCGCGCCGACGTCGAAACCGGGCGCGAAACAGGTCTGCTCCGCCGCGCGCACGGCCTTCTCGATGTCGTCGGCAGTCGCCGCGTAGGATTGCGAATAACAGCCCGGAATACGGCAACCGAGCACGCGCGAGCCGTCGGGCCCTTCCCACCAGAACAGGAGCGGCACGTCGGGATTGTCGTGCGGCTCCGGCCGCATGAAGACGTAGGCGTCCATCCCGGAGAGCCGCAGCAACTGCGGCAATCCGCCGCAGTGCCCGAAGGAGTCCGGATTGTAGCCGATCGAGGCCCGGCCTTGCGCGCCGAAGTCCGCCTCCATGAAACGGCGGGCGTATTCGGCCTGGCGGAGAAAGGATTCGGCGGAGGGCAGATTGCAATCGGCCTGCTCAACCCAGCCGCCGACGAATTCCCACCGACCCTCCGCCGCCGCTTTGCGAATGGATTCGTACAGCCGGGGATCGGTTTCCTTGATCCAGCGATAGGCCGCCGCGCTGGAACGCGTGAAACGGAACGACGGATGCTCCGCCTGCCGATCCATCGCGCTCTGGCAGGTGGTCAGCGTCTCCGCGACGCCGTCCCGCTGGGGCCAGAGCCAGACGGGGTCGAGATGGGCCTGCGAAATCAAATGAAGCACGCGACGCATAGGCCCCAGTATTTTCGCGCAGCATTCGAACCGCAAGAGCAAACGCGCGTTCGCCGGCCCCGGGTTCGCAAATCCGCCTACGCCAAGGCGCTCACCACGGCGTCGGCGTTCCGTCGCCGGAGCTACAGCGATCGCCGAAGTTTACATGGGGACAGAGAATACGAAGCCGCGGGTCCGAGCTCGGCGCGAGAGCGCGCAGGGCTCGAGCTTGCTCGAGCCGCAGAGGTCGGAAAGGTTTCACCGCGGAGGCGCGGAGGGCGCGGAGAAATGGTAGGGCGCGGCGGCCCGCCGCGCCGGAAAATATGGGGAC
>CALGXT010000040.1 GCA_937935255.1 uncultured bacterium
GCCATCGGCCAAAACGAGATTTCATCGGGCGATCCTTTCCGCTCGGTCCGCCGCTTCTCGCGCGGACTCGGGCTTAGAAAACGCCAAGAATATCCGCCGGACGAGCGAACGGCGCAAGCAAAGATTAAGGCGGGCATCCAAGGGACAGAGAACGATTGGAGAGAAAAAACGATAGGGCGCCGCGGCCCGCCGCGCCGTCGAAAGAATTCACCGCCGAGACGCAGAGAACGCAGAGGTCGGCGCGTCAGCGCTGTAGCTCCGGCGCTCCGCCGCCGGAGAAGTCCGAGGTCCGACTTCAGTGCGTCAGCGCTGTAGCTCCGGCGCTCCGCCGCCGGAGAGATCGTAGGTCCGAGTTCGGCGCAGCTTCCGTAGGGCTCGAGCTTGCTCGAGCCGCCCGCGGCCCGGCCGGCGGCCGATTGCGAAGGGACAGAGATGAATTTGTAAGTCATTGACAGTCAACGATCGGGTTTTTGAGCGCGTTTTCCAAGCCTTGGAAATGCGAAGCATGTTCGCTTCCAAGGCTTGGAAAATATCAAAAAAAGAGGACGGGACCGCCCGTCCCGTCCTCCCGGGCGCCACGGCGCCCTCCTGATAATCAGTCGGGCTCGATTTTGATGGTCCGACGGGCGGCGCGGGCCGACTCGGTCTTCGGAATCGTCACCTGCAGCACGCCCTTCTTGGAACCGATTGCGCTGTGGATGGTTTTGAGGGGTGAGACGAGGGTCTGAATGCGGGAAGGAGCAAAAGTCTCCGTAAGGGGACCGAAAAAGACCTCGGTTCCCGCCTTCCCAACCGTCTCGGCGGAGAGCTCGCGTCAACTGCGATAATCGAGCTGTCCGGTCGGGGTGGACCCGACCCTCCGATGGCCTGCGATGGAGTTGGAGGGACGGCTTCCACGCCGTCCGTGATTGCTGAAGGGTCGAAAAATTCCTGTTTTTTTGGGGGGGGGAGCGGCGAGAAAAACCGGCGAATGGCGCGGGGTCGTAGGGGTAAACTATGTTCGCCTCCCTTCGCCGGCGCCTGTATTTGCCGCTCATTTTCCACATCGCAATCGGCTTGCCGTGAGCAACTTGATGTGGCGCGGACTCGCCCTATGCTGTATGCTTCAAGCCTGACCCCAAGGGGGGCCGGCAAGAGATCGGAAACCAAATGATTCGTCATATTCTAGCGTGCGTTTTTGTCGCAACAATGGCCGCCTTCGCGCAGGAGGGGCCTCCGCCCCCGCCGACCGGACGGCCCCGACAGCCGCCGGCGTCCGTCGAGACCTCCGTATCCGGAATCGCGCCCGCCGGTTTGCGCGACGGCGGCGCCATGAGCATGTTCGAGTATGGCGGGAGCGCCGGTTACCGGTTCAGCACGCCGGTAGGATCGCTCCGCTTCGGCGCCGGTTGGCACCGCGCCCGCTTCGTTGCGGACGATCCGAACGTCCCGATGTGGGACGCGCTGGAAGGCGATTACGAGCGGTGGTCCGCCAATCTGCTTTTCCTGCGCCCGGGCCGCTGGACCTGGACGGCGCTGGTGGACCTGGAAACTTCCCACCGCTCCGGCGGCGATCCGGCGGAGGGCCTCTCGGCTTTCGGGTTTGCGGGCGCGCAAAACCGGATTTCGGAAAAACTCACGTTGGGCGCCGGTTTGTTGGCCCTTTTCTCGCTCGATCGCGACCCGCTGATCCTCCCCATTCCGCTCCTCGAATACCGCTGGAATCCGGAGTGGGCCTTGGCGCTCGAACGCGGCCTGACGCTGCGCCACCGGCCCGGCGGGGGACCCCATTCGTTCTTCGTGGCGTTGACGCCCGAACGCCATCGCTATCGCCTGCCCGACGACGACGCGGAGGCGCCAGGCGGGGTTTTCGCCCACTACCGGATTGACGGCCGGGCCGGCTGGGAGGGTCCCGTCGCGCGCGGCGTGCGGCTTCGCGGTTTCGCCGGCGCGGCCCTCGCGCAGGAATTCGTCCTGAAGGATTCGGAGCGCCGCACCCTGCGGAGCTCGCGGACCGACCCGGCCTTCGCCGCGGGAATCGAGGCCGTTTTCGCCTTCTAAATTGTCTTTCCCGCCCGGCGGCTTATGATGCAAGTCGGTCTGCGTGCGCAGATCGGACCTCATGCGCATTTTTATCGAGTGGCTTCGGGATTTGGGATTCATCGCGGCGGCGGCGTTGGCGCTGACCGCCTATCGCACGGCAGCGCGCCGATCGGCGGCGGCGGCGAAACTGCCGGTCAATTGGCTGCTCGTGTACCTGTGGGGGCGGTTCGCGGCGCGGCTGGCGATCCGGATGGGGTGGATCGCCGCGCTGCCGGCGCTCGCCGAAACCCTGCTGATGGTCGCGCTGTGCTGGGCCGTCATTCATTTGGTTTTCTATTTACTCTTCGAGCGCCGGCACGCGGGCGATCCCCGTCCGCCGATGGCGCGCCTGACGCGGGACGTCTTTCTGACCGCGATTTATGCCGTCGCCGCCATTGTGGTTTTCCGCACCCACGGCGGCGCCAATCTGGCCGGGATTCTGACCACCTCGGCGGTTCTCACCGCCGTCATCGGTCTCGCCCTGCAGGCGACGTTGAACAACCTGTTCGCGGGGATCGCCATTCAGCTCGAGCATCCCTTCGGCATCGGGGACTGGATCGCGGTGGGGCCCTACGAAGGACGCGTCATTTCGATCTCCTGGAAATCCACGCGGCTGTTGAACCGCGACCGCCAAATGGTGTACGTGCCGAACTCGATGGTGACCGCGAGCGCCTTTCAAGTGTTCACCCGACCCGATCCGGTGTACGTCGCGAAACGCTTTATCGGCCTCGGTTACGAGGCGCCGCCCGACCTCGTCATCGAAACGCTGCTCCAGGCGATCCGCCAACTGCCGGATATCGAGCCGAACCCGCCACCGGAGGTGTGGCTCAAATCCTTCGGCGATTTCTCGGTCTTGTACGAAATGCGGTTTGGGCTGGCCGATCCCACGCGGGAAAACCGGGTGGCGGCGGACTTGAACCGCTCCCTGTGGTACGCGCTGCGGCGGGCGGGTCTGCGATTTCCCTTCCCCATTCGGGACGTGCGGCTCGCCCACGAGGAGCGGCGGCGGATCGAGTCGGACCGCGCGGAGGACCGCCGCCGCATTGCCGCGCGCCTGCGCGCGCTGCCCCTGCTGGCCGGGCTGGACGATGCCGGCATCGATCGGCTGGCGCTGGAGGCGAACTGCGCCGTGTACGGCGCGGGAGAAATCGTCATTCGGCGAGGCGATCCCGGCGCTTCCTTGTTTGTGATCCTGGAAGGACGCTGCGAGGTCTGGAGCGGCGATCCGGAGCGTTCCGATCGCCTCGCCGAGATATCGGAAGGCGATTGTTTCGGCGAGATGAGCTTGTTGACGGGCGAGCCCCGTAGCGCGACCGTTCGGGCGTCGGCGGATACGACCGTGCTGGAAATCGAAAAAGAACTCTTCGCCGATATAATGCGGGAACGCCCCGCTGTGGTCGCGGAATTGGCGTCGCGCCTCGAACAAAGGCGAGCGGCGGGCCGCCTCCAGGCGCCCCTGCCCGCAACGACATCTTCCTCCGAAGCCGGCCTCCTCTTCCGCATCCGGCGATTTCTACATCTATAGCATATGGGGACAGAGAACATAGCCCGCCCATACCGCCCATAAGGGGACAGAGAATAAGAAGTTTGCCGATACGAATTCATAAGATGCTTTCTACCAGTGCAATACGGCGGAATCCGGCACGAAGTTAGAGACAAGAATGCCGTGCGGTCCAGGATTGCACCGCGGAGACGCGGAGAACGCGGAGGTCCGAGGTCGGAGGTCCGAGATCCGAGGTCCGAAATCGGCGCTGTAGCTCCGGCGCTCTGCCGCCGGAGAGGTCGGTGGTCAGTAAGTGCCAAAGGGACAGAGAATCAAATCGAAGGGACAGAGAATGAAATCGCCCGGGAAACGGTAGGGCGCGCCCGTCCCGGCTTCGCCGGGCCGAGGCTTACGGCGGCCCGCCGCGCCGGAAAATACAGGGACAGAGAATGCGAAGTTTACCGAGACGAATTCATAAGATGCTTTCTATCAGCGCAATACGACGGAATCTATGACGAAATCAGAGATGAAACTGACAGATGTCTGTCCCCATGTCCGCACCCATGTCCGCAAAGCGGTTTCGGTTGTGGCGGTGTGGTTTCAATGGGGACAGAGAATCTGTGCCGTTTTTTCGGCTGTTGCACATCAACGACTTACGACAGATGCTCTGTCCCTTGCGCAGCGGCAGGCGGAGGCAAACGGACAGCCGGCCGCCGCGCAATCGGTTTCGCCGCGGCGCAGGCGCCACACGGTGAGGCAGGCCGTGCGCAGAAGGCTCGCGAAGGAAACCGTCACGGCGGCCCCTACGAGGAGATTCTCCCATAAGATCACAGCCAGCGACTCCCGATTTGATACACCGTCAGCGAAACAAGGTACGCCACCGCCGTCAGCCCGACAAACTGGAACGCGGCCCAGCGCCATCCGCCGGCCTCCTGGCGTGTGACGGCGACGGTCGCCATGCAAGGCGCGCTCAAGAGGCAGAACAGCAGCAGTGAAAACGCGGTCAAGGGCGTGTATTCGGCGCGCAACCGTTCGCGCAACGCCGCGACGCTATCCTCCCCAATGGAGAAAACGATGCCCATCTGGGCGACGAACACTTCCTTGGCCGCGAAGGCGCCGATCAGCGCGGTGCCGATCCGCCAATCGAAGCCCAGCGGACGAATCGCCGGCTCCATCCGACGCCCGATACGCCCGGCAAAGGAATAGTTCATCCGCTCCATTCGGCGGGCGGCCTCGATCGCGCGCAGCGCCTCATCGCGCGGCGCAAGCGCCTCATCGAGATAGCGCAGCGCCCGATCGAATCGCGCCGGCTCTTCCTCGCGCAGCCGAGCCAATCCAGCGTCGCGCGCCGCCAGCAAGGTCCAGCGCTCAGGGCTCCCCTCCGGCGACTCTTCCTCGGCGATTCTCTCGGCGAATTGAGCGCGCAACGCGGCGATCCGCGCGGTCAGCTCCGCATGCCGCCCGATCGCTGACGCCACTTCTTCCTCGGTTGTCTCGAAAATTCGAGCGGCGGCGGCTTCGTAGGCGGATTGCGCGCGCGCGGCCTCGCCGTCATAGTCGCGCTCGAACACGGCTTTTCGCGGAAATGTCGTCAGCGCCCACAAGACGATGGAAATCGCCAGAATAATGGTGCCCGCCTTGCGGAGGTACAGTCCGGCCTGGGTGAGCATCCGCAGCAGCGCGCTCCGCAGCGTCGGCCAGCGGTAGGGCGGCAATTCGATGATGAGCGGATGGGTTTCGCCCCGCAGCAGCGTCCAGCGCAGCAATCGCGCCAGCGTGAAGGCCGCCGCGATGCCGATGACGTAGATGGACCACATCACCGGCGCCTGCAATCGCCGCGGGAAAAAGGCGGGGATCAAAAGCATATAAATCGTCAGCCGGGCGCCGCAGCTCATCAGCGGCATCACCAGGATCGTCGCGAGGCGGGAGCGGCCCTGTTCCAGCGTGCGCGTCGCCAGGATGGCGGGCACCGTACAACCGAAGCCCAGCAGCATCGGGATAAAACTTCGGCCCTGCAGTCCGAACTTGCGCATCAGGTGATCGGTCACAAAGGCCGCCCGCGCCATGTAGCCCGAATCTTCGAGCAAGGAGATCGCAAAGAACAGAAGCAGGATGTTCGGAACGAAGGTGATCACGCCCCCCACCCCGCCCAGAACGCCGTCCACGAGCAGGGAACGCAGAAGACTGTCGGACCCCGCCGGCCACCATCCGCCGACGGTGGCGCCCAGCCATTCGAAACCGCGCTCCAGAACGCCCATCAACGGTTCGCCGAGCGCGAACGTGAAGCGGAAGACGCCGAACATCAGCAACAGGAAGATCGGAATGCCGAACAGCCAATGCGTCAGCACCGCGTCTATACGGTCCGACGTCGTATGCCGGAGCTGAGCCGTCTGGCGCAGCGCGGCGCGGCAAACGCCCGAGATGAAACCGTAGCGCGCGTCGGCGGTGAGCGCCTCGATGCGGTCGCCCGCGCGCGCGGCGATCGGCGCGGCGAGCGCGCGCGCGGCCTCCCGCATCGCCGCATCGCCCACGCGGGCGGCGACGTCCTCATCGTCCTCCAACAATTTCAACGCCAGCCAACGGGCGGGCCTCCGCAGTTTCGCGGCGGCGGCCGCCAGGTCGGACCGCCCGGCCAGCGCGTCCAGCGCCGCATCGAGCTCGGCGCCGTAATGGACGCGGGCCGGGGTCGCGCCGCCCGCCGTCGCGACCTCCACCGCCGTGCGCAACAACCGGTCCGCGCCCTCGCCGCGATGCCCGACCGTCTCCACCACCGGCGCGCCCAGCGCGGCGGAAAGCTTTTCGAGGTCCATCTCGACCCCGGCGGCGCGCGCCAGGTCGCTCATATTCCAGGCCAGCGCCAGCGGCTTGCCGATTTCCAGCAACTGCGTGGTGAGGTAAAGGTTTCGGTCGGGGTTCGACGCGTCCACCACGTCAATGACGACGTCCACATCGTCCCGGAGGATTTCCTCGCGCGCGACGCGCTCTTCGATCGAGTAGGCGGTGAGACTGTACGTGCCCGGCAGGTCCACGAGATCCACTTCGACCTCGCCGACGCGGACTTTGCCCTCGCGCCGCTCCACAGTCACGCCGGGATAATTCCCGACCCGCTGACGCGCGCCGGTGATCGCGTTGAAAAGGGTTGTCTTGCCGGAATTCGGATTGCCCGCCAGCGCGACGCGAATCCGACGGCTCACGACACCGGCTCCACCCGAATGCGGCTCAACATCCCCCGCCCCAGCGCGAGCCGAGCGCCTCGAACCGCCAAAATGCACGGCCCGATGCGATGGCGCTGCATCATGCGAACGGTGGCGCCGGGCGAAAGACCGATGGCCAGCAACCGCATACGCAGGGCGTGCCCGGAATCCACGCCCGCCACGCGGACAATCTCGCCGGCGCGAACATCCGATAACCGTCGCGCGGCGCGCGACGTCTGGGGCGACCCCGTCATGCGTCGTCCCCTTTGCGTTTTCCGCGCGGCGCCCGCCGTCGGCGTCGCCGCGCCTCGACATAGCGAACCCAGCGATCGAACAACCCCGGGGTGATGACGTGTTCGATGCGGCAGGCGCACCGCTCGGCCTCCGCCCGTTCGGCGCCCAATTCTTCGATGAAAAAATCCCTCAGCATCGTGTGGCGCCGCGCGATGCGGCGCGCCCTCGCGCGGCCGGCGGCCGTCAATTTCACGGAGGCGTACGGCGCATGCCGGATCAAACCCCGCGCGGCCAACCGGCCGAGCGCGACCGTCACCGAGGGGCCGGACACCCGCAGCCGCCGCGCAACTTCGTTCGCGCGCACGGCGGGCCGGTCCGCCAAGAGATTGAAGATCGCCTCCAGATAATCTTCCAGGCTGGCGCTGAGCGCCTCGCTGACGGCGGTTTCGGTCATAAAGTTAGCTGCGGCTAAGAATAACGAACGGCTGCGGAGAAGGCAAACCGAATTTGGGCCGCCCCCGTTTTTCTCCGGCGGAAGAGCAGCGCAAGGCGCGGCGGCGGTTTCGGAATGGGCGCCGGCCCGCCAAAGCCGCCAGGGGCGAACCGACGCGCGGCGGGGCGTGCGCGCCACGACTGTTGGGCGAGGGACAGGGGAGCGCGACGCCCTGCCCCGGCGGGACGTACGAAACCCCGCATTCGGTCTGCCCGGCGATTCCGAATTACTTGATTCTTCGGATAGGAGGAGCATGCTAAGCGGCTGATGGGAGGGAGGTAAGGCGTTCGGGGGCGCGTGCCCGAAAAATATTTCTTCGAGCACGTTTTTTTGTTGCCTGGGTGTCGGAAGTAGATATACTTCCGACATGAAGGCTGTTGATCCGTCGCCAGCTCGGTATCGGGAACTTCAGGCGAGCACGCTGAAGCAGATCGGGAAGGTGGGCGCCTTCGTGGAGGGGTCGCTGTGCGAGTTCAAGCGCGCGGGGCGCAAGTGCTCCTCCTGGCACCTGACCTTCAA
>CALGXT010000041.1 GCA_937935255.1 uncultured bacterium
GGCCTTCGGGGAAAGGATCTTCATCCCGTGGCAGACGGCAAACAAACACTGCTGCTACTCACCACGTAGGGCGGCAAAGGGACAAAACAAGAGCAGTTCGCTCGAGCGGCGCGCGTGCGAACTGCTCTTTCCGGGTTCAAACGTTCATTTCGGGGGCCCTGAAGGTCTGGCCAGATCGCTGTCGGCACCCCTGCGCGATATCGCAAATCGCGCTCGTCAGAGAAAGGCACCCCCGTATTCGGAAAAGCGACCTTGACCAACGGTCCGGATGGCGCCGACGAGCCGGCGGCAAGAACCGATTCGTGGACGTCGCACCCCGCGACAAAAAACAACGCGCAGACACTCACACCAATCTTTTCATGACTTTTCCCTCCATATTCAACTGCAAGTACTCGCGGTTCCTGTTGATCATCGCCTAATCCGCCCGACTGTGGGACCGAGGGCCCGCAGGGATGATGGTTCGTTCAAAAAGGCCGTCGTATCTTCACGATTTTTGAGGGTATTTGTTCGATCTTGCATCCGAGAACCTCTTTTGTATTGATACGTCTGAATTCTGAAGCACTTGTCAGAAAAGGAACGCGATATGCATACGCCCCCGCCCACGATTCGGGATGTCGCCGCCGCCGCGGGGGTCTCCATCGGCCTGGTCTCGCTGGCGTATCACCATCCGCATCGCGTGCGGGACGCCACCCTGCGACGGATCCAGGAGTGCGCTCGGCGACTGGGCTATCGCCCGAATGCGGCGGCTTCCGTCTTGCGCTCCCGTCCGGTCCACGCGAACGCCTGGACGCGGGCGACGTCCATTGCGTTCCTTACCGCCGAGCAGACGCCGGCGACTCAAAAGGGCGACACGCTGTATCAATCCGGCGTGAAAGCGCGCTGCGAAGAGCTGGGTTACGGTTTCGAACGCTTCGACGCGGCGCTTTCGCCGTTGACGGCGGGCTTCTCGCGCATGTTGCATGCGCGGGGATTTACGGGCATCGTGTTGGGGCCGAGCTATGGCCATCCCTGGCGGGACGCGATCCAGTGGAACTTCTTCTCCGTCGTCCGCTGCGGCGGATATGGCGACCACCCGCCGGCGCATCGGGTTCACACGCTTGTGTTCGATTCGGTGACGCTCGCCTGGGAGCGGCTTCGGGCGGCCGGCTGCCGCCGCATCGGGGCCGTTTTCTTCGTGCACACCCCCATCATTCGCGACGACTGGATGCGGGCGGGCGCCTTGGATGCCGCCGGACGATTCGACGCGCCGGTCGCGCCGATTCCGCCGTTGCTTTCCGCGAACCTCACGCGGTCGGAATTCGCGCGCTGGATGCGCGAGCACAGCCCCGACGGCCTTATCGAATTCGGCGCGCGCTGTCTGGAATGGTTGACGCCCCGGATGCGCCGTCGCGTGCGCATCGTTTCGCTGACGCACGGCGATAACGAGGCGCGCGGGGTGAGCGAGGTCTGCGCCGATTTCGAGGGCGTCGGGCGCGCGGCGGTCAATGTGTGCGACCAGTTGATTCGCGATCGCGACTATGGCTTGCCGGAAAAGCCCGTCAGCACCTATTTGCCGCCGCTTTTTATCGCCCGATCTTCCTGCCCCTGAGCGAAGGCGCCGGTTGACAGCCCCCGACGGGCCTGCCCGGTAAGAGACAGGCGTTTCCTGTGATATGACACGCTCGTGCAATCGGAAACGAGCGGGGATCGCAAAGCGCGCTTTACTCCGTTTTCGTTCACCCCGGCATGCGAATTTTGGCTAGCGCCCTGCGTCGCGAGCAAGCTCGCGCCGCAAAGAATGAGCAATCAATGACAATATCGAGGACCTTGGCACTGGCAAGACTCGCTGAAAAGACGCTGGTCTGGAGCGGCGAAAACGGAGCGCGGCGGTCGGCAATCTCTTCTCGCTCCCGGCATATTCGCGCTTCCTAACGTTGCCCTTGAGCGGCGCCCGTCAGCGCGTATGCGCGGCGGGCGGGTTCAACCCACATTTTGCGTTTGAACAGGCCGATTGTGTTTTCACCCTGTGCTCGTGGGGTGGAGTGAGGTTTTTGTCGTCTTCGATCAATCGCCGAGCGGTCATTTCGCGGTCTGCGCCCCCCCCGATTACGCCTCGTCGGTGCCCACGGAGCAACCGCATTGCAATGGAACGGCCGCCGAAGAAGCGCGTCAGCACGGCCGTGGCTTGCGGCCGCCACCCGACCCCAAAGCGCGCCTTCAAGCCCGCCATCCCGTGACTCCCCCCGTGACGTGAATGGACCGCGTTCCGCCAGTCCGACTGGTCAACAGCAACGCCAGCGCCTTCTCGTAAATATCTTTCGCGTTCGGCAAATGCTCCTCCACCGGCGCCGGCGCCGGCGCCCATTCCCGAAACCGAATCCGATCCAGAACCTTCGCCGCCATCGAGCAAGCGCCGCCCCACGTTGTAAGCGGCTTGTCGGTGAACGCAATCTGAACTGGCCCAACCTGATTCGCCCGCATAATTCCTTCCTGCGCTTCTCTTTCTCGCGCTCCTTTCTTTCGTCGGGACGAGAGCGCCGTGAAGCCCTTATCGCTTTCAGAAAAGCTTAACGGCAATATCCGGATTTAGATTCATGGCCATCCGCGACCGCGAGTTCCCGTGGAAGGACGATTATCCGGAGGTCCGGACCTCGTTCGAGCTGGAACGATCCCGCACGCTTCCGATCCGCTGGCGGCGGGTGGAAGATTCGGACTGGCGAACTTTTTTGCCGGGCGGTCCGATCGCCGGCGGCGGCGAAGTGATCCTTGATTTCGGGCGCGAGGTTGTCGGGGAATTTTCCTGCGAATTGCGTTCGCCGTCCGGGGAGACGGTGCGCGGCTTTTACGGCGAGTGCCTCCAGGAGGCCCTCTGCGAGGTTCCCTCGTCGGTCGGTTGGTTCACGATCCAGCGCGACGAGTGGCAACCGGGCCGCGGCGCGGGGGAATTCCGCAGCCGCGCCCGGCGCGCATTCCGGTTTGTCAAACTCAAGCTCCCTGCGGGCGCGTCTTGCTCGGCCCCTTCTGCCCTGCACGAACATTACCCGGTCGGCCCCGCCGCCGAGTTCGAGTGTTCGGACCCGCTTCTCAACCGCGCGTGGAAAGTCTGCGTGGAGACCACGCGCCTCTGCATGCAGCAATACTACGAAGACGGCGTGAAGCGCGATGGCATGCTTTGGCTCGGCGATTACCGCGTGCAATACCTCTGCAATGCGTATGCGTTCGGCGACGCGGCGCTGGCCCGCAAGTGCCTGTTTCTCGCCGCCGCGAGCCAATGCGAGGACGGTTCGCTGCTGGCTTGCTGCTGCGCGGCTGGCGGGCACCAACACCCGCACCGCATTGACTGCATGCCGGGCGTACCGTTCCGTTTTCAAATCAAATGGGACCTCCTCAATTACTCCGCCGACTTCCTCTGCGGGCTCCGCGAATATGTGCTCTTCAGCGGGGACGCGCAGATTCTCGATCCGCTATGGCCGTGCGTCGAACGACTGCTCGCCCACTTCGCCTCCGTCAACTGGGCCGAGGTCGAGCCCTTCGCGGATTTCATCACCGACAACTGCCATCCGGCATCGGGGAACGGCTATCACTCGCGCCCGGCGCTTTGGTTTCTCCTGCGCTGGGCGATGCGGGATCTCCGGGAACTCTGCGCGCTTCGCGGCGGATCGGAGTCCGCACGGGCGCTCGCGGAGCGCGTGGAGTCCGCACTGGATCCCTTGATTGCAGGCATCGCGCGGGATGCCCGCGGACTCATCGTCGGGCCGGATGAGATCCCAAGCTGGCACGCCATCAGCATGGCGGCGCTCTCGGGCGCGCTCCCGGCGGAATCCGCCCGCGCGCTTGTGACGGCGGCGGCCAGGGCCGACAACATCCTCCCAACCTATGCCGGCTTCTCGCGATTCTACCAGCAGTCGGCACAGTTCGCGTT
>CALGXT010000042.1 GCA_937935255.1 uncultured bacterium
GTCCACCGGCTTTCCCGCCGGGTGGCGGAGCTCTGCCGATCCTGGCCGAAATTGGATCAACACAGCCTCACCCAAGCATCCGGTGAAGCGCTGCGACACCGGCGCGTCCTCCGCAGCGCCCATTCCTACGCCGACCACCCCCCGAACGCTCTATTTCCAAGGCCGTTCATGAATAATCCGGGTTAGCAGCGGTTCCAATCCTCATCCTCATCCCCATCGCCGCGGCTGACCGGTAGAGGAAAGTACGGAGCGCCAGAGATCGCTTTCCGGATCCACACGCTGCGTCGCCGCGGCCAGGCGCTCCATCGGCACATGGACGTATGCGCCATGGACGCGACCGACCACGAGGCCGGTTCGACCGGCCATCGCCGCGTGCGCGGCGGCGCGCGCCATTTCGTCGCACAGCAAGGCGTCTGTCGCATTGGCGGGTACACTGCGGATGAAGTAACTCGGATCGAGATATTTGACGTCCACCAGCGTTCCCGCTTCCTGGAAATGACGGACGATGCGTTCCTTGAGCCATGGCCCGACATCCGGCGGGCGGCCTTCGCCGTCGGCGATCTGCCGCGCCACACCCTCGGCCACGACCACGACGGCGTGATGACGCGCCTCGAGGCGGCGCCGTAAATGCTCGAGGAAGCCGTTCGGGCCATCCCAGACAATTGGTGTTTCGGGAATGAGCGCGTAGTTCACCTCCTGGCTGGCGAGCGTCGCGCCGCAGGCGATGAAACCGGCGTCGCGCCCCATGAGCTTGACGAGCCCGACGCCATTGAACACCGAGCGCGCCTCCATGTGCGCGCCGTGCACCACCCGCGCCGCCTGTTCGACGGCGGTCGAAAAGCCAAACGAGGGCGTTACAAAGGGGATGTCGTTATCAATCGTCTTTGGGATGCCGATGATGGCGATCGGTGCGCCGCGCCGCGTGACTTCCGCGGCGATGCGTGCCGCGCCGCGCAGTGTGCCGTCGCCGCCGACACAGAAGAGCATATCGAAACGTTCACGCTGAAGCGTATCCACCATCACGCCGATGTCCTGTTCGCCGCGCGACGTGCCCAGCACGGTGCCGCCGGCCTGGTGGATGTAATCCACGAAGGCCGGCGTCAGCCGCAGGAATGGTTCGGCGAGGTTCGGAACGAGACCGCGATAGCCGTAGCGCGCGCCGAAGATTTCGCGGACGCCGTAATTGTGGTGCAGTTCGAGCACGAGCGAGCGGATGACGTTGTTGAGGCCGGGGCAGAGTCCGCCGCACGTGACGATGCAGCCGCGCACGCGAGCAGGATCGAAGAAGATGCGATCCCGAGGGCCCGCCTTTTCAAAAAACCAGTTCGGCGCGTCCACGTCGCCGCCGGTTTCGAGGCGGTATCGGACGATAGCCGTATCCAGTACGAAATTCGCGATCCCGTCGCCCATCGCGGTCGAAAGACGCAAGGGCGACGGATAACGAAGCTCGCCCAACCGCGGAACGACCAGCAGCGATTCAGAACTCATCAGTCAATCCTCCGGCACGGGGCTAGGGATTTGGCGGCTCGCCCCCCGTAGTATTTTCTGGGGTGTCACGCCACCTCCAAGCTTCAATCTATTGTATTTTTGAACATTTGCGAATATTTCGTGTCGAAAATATCATAAACCAATTTAAAAGCGTTTGGTAGTTAAGTAGGGAACTGTCGCGCACGTTTTGTTTTTTTAATGAGTACGGCTCTCAAGGAAATCTGCGATCAAGTCAAGGCGGAAGGCGCATTTCTCGAAGGATTGCGCGCCGAGATCGGGCGCACCATTATCGGACAGAAGGAAATGGTGGACCAGCTCCTGACCGGGCTGCTGGCCAACGGTCATATTCTACTCGAAGGCGTTCCTGGTCTGGCCAAGACGCTGGCGGTCCGTACGCTGGCGGCGGCGCTTCGCACGTCGTTTCAGCGCATCCAGTTCACGCCGGACCTGCTGCCGGCCGATCTCATCGGAACGCAAGTGTACAACCCCAAGGACGCGACCTTCGCCGTCCATAAGGGCCCCATCTTCGCCAACGTCATCCTGGCCGATGAAATCAACCGCGCTCCGGCGAAGGTCCAGAGTGCGCTGCTGGAAGCCATGCAGGAGCGGCAAGTGACCATCGGTGGGGAGACTTTCAGTCTGCCGTGCCCGTTTCTGGTGCTGGCCACTCAGAATCCTATCGAGCAGGAGGGCACCTACCCCCTGCCGGAAGCGCAAGTGGACCGTTTCCTTTTCAAACTGCAGATCGGTTATCCGTCACGTGACGAAGAGCGCCGCATTCTCGACGCCAATGCCGTGACAAACCGCGTCTTCGATGTCCGTCCGGTCGCCGATCCGGAGAACGTGTTGCGTGCACGGACCGTCGTGGACCAGATTTACGTAGATGACAAAGTCAAGGAGTACATTCTCGACATCGTCACCGCCACGCGGGACCCGGCCGCGTTCAAGCTTGATCTCGCCGGCCTCGTCCGCTATGGCGCCTCACCGCGCGCCACGATCGGCCTAACGATTGCGGCACGTGCCCGCGCGTTTCTCAATGGGCGCGGTTATGTGACCCCGCAGGACGTCAAAATCATCGCGCCTGACGTGCTCCGCCACCGCATCATCGTCTCGTATGAGGCCGAGGCGGAGGAAATGACCTCGGACGACATCATTCGCAAAATTTTGAGCGAATTGCCGGTGCCTTGAGTCCAATTTCGGCGTCGAAACCAAAGTGAAATGCAGAGAAAGGAATCGAACGGAAATATGGCTGTCGAAATGCAATGGATCAAACGTTTGAACGACTTTGTAACGCGTGCCCATGAATTGGCGGAAGTGCTGCCGCACGGCATGGAGGGCCAGGCGATCGGCATCGAATTGCGCCGCGCCATTGCGACCATGCAATCCGCCATTGAGAAGTTGCCATCCGCTCGGTCCTCCGAGGCGGCGCGCCGGACCGGCGAATTGCGTCAGGCCCTGGGCGAGTGCGGTCGCTGGCTGCAATTGATCGCTTCCGCGCGCCTTGTGCAAAGCCTCCGGCTGGACGAGCTGCTCACCGAAGTCCGAAAACTGAACGAGGCCTTCGCGAACGGCCAGATCGGCGTCGCGGAATCCACCCCGGCCCCGGACGGCGCTGGGTCGAAGCGCCGCGCCGCGCCAGCTCGTTCCCGATCCCGGGGCGTCGTTCGCGCGCGCTCGTCCGCTACTCGCGCCGTGGCCTGAGATCGCGGAAAGCCCTTGCGGGAGCCGTCCGGCCGCCGCCCGCGGAAAGGAAAGCGATGACAACGCCGCGGGATATTCTGCGCCGTGTTCGCCGCATTGAGGTGCGGACGCGCCGGCTTGTGTCCGACCGCTATGCCGGCGCTTATCACAGCGTCTTTCGCGGGCGTGGCATGGAGTTCGATGAGGTCCGCGAATATCAACCCGGCGACGACGCGCGCGACATTGACTGGAACGTGACTGCCCGTATGGGGCGGCCGTTCATCAAAAAGTTCGTCGAAGAGCGCGAGTTGACGCTGATGCTGCTCGCCGATCTCAGCGCCTCCACCCGTTTCGGCTCGATCGCCCGTCTCAAGCGCGATTTGATCGTCGAACTGGTCGCCGTGTTGGCCTTTTCGGCCGTCCGCAACAACGATCGCACGGGTCTGATCCTGTTCACCGACGCCGTCGAACGCTATGTCCCGCCGCGCAAGGGCGTGTCGCACGCGCTCCGCCTGCTGCGCGAGACGATGGCATGGACGCCGCGCGGCATCGGCACGCGGCTCGCCGCGGCCGTGGATTACCTCAATCGCGTCCAGCCTCGCCGGACGGTAAGTTTCCTCATCAGCGATTTCGTGGACGGCGGCGATCCTGCCGAGGCCGATCGCCTGCTCGCCGTCGGTGCGCGGCGGCACGATCTTGTCGCCGTCTGCGTGCGCGACCGTCTTGAACAGGCCTGGCCCGCCGCGGGCGTCGTGCGCTGGCGCGACGCCGAGACCGGTCGGCTCCGCCTCCTCGACACCTCCGACGCCCGCGCGCGGCGCGCGCTGACTCTCGCCCAGAGCGAGGCGCGGGACGCTCTCTTGCGTCGGCTCGCAGCGCGGCGGATTGACCTGATCGAACTCGATACCGCCCGCCCGTACGACGCCGCGCTCCGACGTTTCTTTCTCGAACGCGAACGGAGACGCCGGATATGATCGGGTGGCCTTCCATCGCCACTTTTCCAAGGCTTGGAAAACCTGCGGGCAAAGTTTTCCAAGGCTTGGAAAACGAGTTTTTCCCCCGATTGTCCTGTCGTATTTCGTCGGGCCCGTTTCGCCTTTGGACGTTCGCCCGTGTCTTGCCGGCGTTACTGCTCGTAACATCGCTCACCGTCGGCTGTCGCCACGGCGGGCCGTCGGGACCGGCGTCCGCAGCGGAATTGCCCGCCGTTCGCGCGAGTGTAGAACCCGAACGCGCACGGATCGGGGATCCTCTGCGCATTGAACTGACGCTCGTTTGCGCCGAGGGTGAAACACCGGAGGCGCCGGAACCGTCCGCCATTTTCGAAATCCGCAACCGCGCGTTGACAACGGAACGACTCCGCGACGGGCGAATTCGCACGCGCGTGACCTATGAGGCGCTGTGTTTTGACGTTGGCCGTCATCCGCTCTTCACCAACGCCGTCGTGCGTGTGGCGGCGGACGGCGAACGGCGCGAACTTCCGCCGCCGGAGGCCGCTGTGGAGATCGTGTCGGTGCTCGACGATACGGTCGGCGGACCGCGTGATATCAAACCGCCGCTACCGTGGCCTCCGGCACTGCCACGGTGGATATGGGCGCTGCCGGTGGTGATTCTCGCAGCGGTGCTGGTTTCCCTTGCCGTGCGCGCGTGGATGCGGCGACATGAACGGCGTCCGCCCCCGCTGCCCCCGCCTCCCGATCGCGTGGCGCTGGAGGCGCTGGAGCGGCTGCGCACCGGCGGGGCTGTTGAGGCGGAATCGGCCGAGCCGTTTTATGTCGAGTTGTCGCGCATTGTCCGCGTCTATCTTGAGGCGCGGTTCGGACTTCGCGCCCCGGAGCAGACCACCGAGGAGTTCATTCGCGCCGCCGCCGCTTCCGAGCGGCTTTCCGGCGAGCATCGGACGTTGACCGCTGCATTTCTGGAAGAGAGCGATCTGGTGAAATTTGCCCAGGCGCAGCCCGGCGCCGAGGCTCGCCGGCGTGCACTGGCCGCGGCTGAACGGCTCGTGCGCGAAACGGCGGCGCGCACGTCGGAAGAGGGGCGGACGCCATGATCCGATTCGCCCATCCATGGTTTCTGCTGTCGGCGCTCCTGATCGTGCCGCTGCTGTGGGCGCGGGCGCGAATGGCGCGCCGCGCCGTGTTTCCCTTCACGAACGATCGCGTCCTCACGCGAGTCCCGGCCACCTGGGGCGTGGCGATCGCCCGCGCGCTGCCGGCGCTGCGGGGGGGCGCCCTGTTGCTACTCGTCGTCGCGCTCGCGCGTCCGCAGCGCGGACTGCAGGAAAGCATCGTGCGCGTTGAGGCGGTGGATATTGTTCTGGTGATGGATGTCTCTACGTCTATGCGCGCGCTGGATTTCTCGACGTCCACACGGCGAATGGACCGGCTAGACGCCGCCAAAGAGGTGGCCGCCGCGTTCGTATCTCAACGCCCGTCCGACCGCATCGCGTTGATCGCCTTCTCCGCGCTGCCCTACACGATGGCGCCGTTGACGCTCGATCACGAGTGGCTCCGAACCCGCATCGGCGAACTGCGCACCGGCATGGTGGAGGATGGCACCGCTATCGGCACCGCCATTGCCTCGGCCATCAACCGCCTGCGCGACAGTGCCGCCCGAAGCCGAGTCATCGTCCTGTTGACCGACGGCATCAACAACATGGGCTCGATCTCGCCGGAAAACGCGGCGGAGGCCGCGCGGGCGCTTGGCGTGCGCATCTACACGATTGGCGCGGCGTCGCACGAGGCAGCCGTCTATCCGGTGCGCGATCCTTTCGGCGGGGAACGCTTCGTTCGCGTGCCGCCGGACCTGGATGAAGACAGCCTGCGGCGCGTCGCCGAGATCACGGGCGGCCGCTATTATCGTGCGACAGATTTGGTGTCGCTTGAAAGCATCTACAAGGAAATTGACGCGCTAGAGAAGACCGAGATCGAGACCGAGCAATACACACGGTACGCCGAAGTTTTTCCGCCTTGGGTCCTCGCCGCGCTCGTCGTCCTGGCGGTGGAACGCGTTCTGGCGCGCGGACGATGGGGGGGGCTTCCGGCATGATGTGGGGCGTTCCACAGCGGTTGTGGTGGCTGGCCGCGCTGCCGCTGACGGCGTGGGCGCTATACGCGCTGCGGCGCGGGTGCGCACGGCGGTTGGCGCGACTGGCCGATGCGGCGCTATGGCCTGCGCTGATGCCGACCCTCCGTCTGGGCCGCGAGCGGCTGCGCGACGCTCTCTGGCTCGGCGCCGTGGCGCTGTTGATCGTCGCCCTCGCCCGGCCTCAATGGGGATTTCATTGGGAAGAGGTCCGCCGACGCGGTTTGCAGATCCTCGTTGTGCTCGACACCTCCAACAGCATGCGTGCGGCAGACCTGTCGCCGAACCGTCTTCAGCACGCCAAGTGGGGTATCCGCGACCTCCTCCGCCGACTGCGCGGCGACCGCATCGGCCTGATCGCGTTCGCCGGCAGCGCGTTTCTGCAGTGCCCTCTGACCTCCGACTACGCCGCGTTTTTGATGACGCTCGACGACGTGTATCCGGGCATCATACCGCGCGGCGGCACCGCTATCGCGCGGGCGCTGCGCGAGGCCGTGAACCGTTTTGATTACCGCGGCGAGAGCGACCGCGTGATTCTCCTGATCACCGACGGCGAAGACCATGAGGAGGACCCGACGAAGGTCCTTCCGCTGTTGAAGGAAAAAGGCATCCGTCTTTACGCCATCGGCGTCGGTTCCCCGGAAGGCGAACTGATCCGAATGGAAGACGGGCAGTTCCTGAAGGATCGCGAGGGTCGCGTGGTGAAGACACGACTGGTCGAGGAGCCCCTGAAGACATTGGCCCTGGAAACGGGAGGGGCGTACGTGCGCGCCGCGCCCGGCGATTTCGGCCTGGAGCGGTTGTACGATGATCACATCGCACGGCTTCGCCGCGAAACGCAGGAAGATCGGCTGGCCAAAATTCATGAGGAACGCCACGGCTGGTTTGTGGCCGCGGCCCTGCTGCTACTGGCCATCGAAACCCTCATCCCCGCGGCGGCCAGACCGGACCGTCGGCGTGCAGGGGGGAAAACACCATGATATCGGGCGGACCCGCATTTCGGTTTTTTCCCATTGGCGCGCTGTTTGTTCTTGCGATCGCCGCGGCCACCATCGCCGACCCCACGCCGCCGACCGCCGTCCCGTCGGGAGCGGCGTCCCGCGCATTGATGGAAGAAGGACGACGCCGATATGGTGCCGGCGACTTCGAGGGCGCAAAGGCCTTTTTCGAGGCGGCCGAGCAACGGGCGACCGGACGGCTCGATCCCGCCCGCGCGCAGTTCAACGCCGGCGCGGCGCTCTATCGCCTCGGACGTCTCGACGAGGCGGAAAACAAGCTCAGCCAAGCGTTGCACACCAGCGATCTCGAAACCCAAGCACAGACCTGGTATAATCTCGCCCGCGCTGCGATCGAACGGGCCGAGCAAAGCGCTGCCGCCGGCCAGGCCAGTGCCGCCGTGAATCCGATGGAACGGGCCGTGGAGGCGCTGCGCAATGCCATCCGCCTCGCGCCGGACGATCTGGAAGCAAAAATCAACTTCGAATGGGCGCGTCGCCGTCTCGAGGAACTCAAAGAGATGGCGCGCCAGCAGGAACAACAGCAGCAACAACAGGAGACGCAACCGCAGGAGCAGAAACAGCCCGAGGAAACGCCGCGGCAAGGGGAGAATGGCGCTGAGGAACAAACGCCGCAAACAAAACCGGAGCCGTCGGATCCGTCCGATTCTTCCGATTCATCGCCGCGTCCCGAACCATCCGCCGACTCCCCGCGCGATCGGGAGATGACCACCGAGGATGTGGCGCGGCTACTCGACGCCCTGCGGGCGGAGGAAGAGGCGATGCGACGTCAAATTCGTCGTCCAATCGGGCCGTTGGCCCCCGTGGAGAAGGATTGGTGAACGTGAAGCGCCATGCGCTTTTCTGCATAGTCCTGGGCGCTTTGTGGCGAGGCGTCACCGTGGCTTCGGCGCAGGTGTCGGTCGAGGTCAATCTCGAGCCGCGCGTGTTGGCGATCGGCGAACACGCGCAACTGAGCGTGGCGGTACGCGGCGCCCGCCGCCCCACGCCGCCGAACATGCCTGCGCGCGCAGGCGGGCTTCAAATCCGTTTTGCTGGAAGCCAGCGCCGATTCTCGATCATCAACAACGAGCGCGACGAGGCACTGGTCTATCTTTATGATGTCTTCGCCGAGAAGGCCGGCGAGTTCGATATCGGCCCTCTCGTATACACGGTGGATGGCGCAAGGATCGAGATTCCGGCGGTACGGGTACGGGTCGTCGCCGCTGAACGCGACCGGCCGGGCGAAATGGCGCGCGAGCTTTCCGATGTGCTCTTTGCCGAATGGCGTCTGGAGCGGACGCGGCCCTTTGTGGATGAGGGATTCGATTTGGTGCTGGTCATCGGTTTTCGACGGGTGAATCTCGCACCGGAAGTGTCGCTCAACGGATTGCCGGAAGTCGGGCTCCAGTTCGGACGCTGGGAAGAACTGCCCGGCGGGCGCGAAGCGCGCAATGACCGCCTCTATGAGGTGCGCCGATTCCGATCGCGGGTGCGTCCGCTGGCCGCCGGCACCTATCGGCTGGCCGCCACGCTCCGACTCCATCTGCTGGTCGAACGGTCAGGGCGCCGCCGCTCACCGCTGGATGAATTTTTCTCGGACTTTCCGGGTCTGGCGGATATGCCCGGCTTCGGACGGGTGGAAAAACAGCCGGTGGATCTGCCGGTGCGCCCGGCAGAGGTGGAGGTGCGTCCGCTGCCGTCGGAAGGGCGTCCCGATTCGTTTTCCGGCGCCGTGGGGCGGTTCGATTTCGACGTCACAGTGAATCCGACCTCACTGGCGGCAGGCGAACCGGTGACGGTGCGGATGGTCATCGAGGGCGAGGGCAATCTGGAGAGCGCATCCCCGCCGGCCCTCAATCTCAGCGAAAAATTTCGATCGTATGAAACCCGTCTGGTTGCCTCCGAAACCGACCGGTCGGGTCGGCGGGCACGACGCGTCTATGAGCAGGTCTTGATCCCACGCGAGGAAACCGCCAACGACTTGCCGGCGATCGAGTTCGCCTGTTTTGACCCGGTGGCGGAATCCTATCGGGTCATCCGCCGCGGCCCGTTCGCGCTGGACGTACGGCCTGCGACTTCTGCGGGCGGGGCGGTGTTGGTCGCCGCCGGCTCCGACGAAGGTGGAGGTGTGCGCGTCAGCGGAACGGACATCGTCTATTTGAAACCCGCGCCGGCGCGTTGGCGGCGGGCGGACGAGCCGAGGTGGTATGAACGCCCGCTGGGGCGGGCCTATCCCTGGCTGGTCGTGCTGGGCGTCGCGGGCGCAGCGCTGGCGGAACGTCGGCGCGCCCGCCGGCTAAAAGACCCTTCGCTGGCGCGTCGGGAACGCGCCCCGCGGGCGGCGCGCGCCGGCTTGCAGCGCGCGGAAAAGGCACTGCGGGCCGGAGACCGTGCTGCGTTTTATGACGCCGTTTGGCGGACCCTCGTGGATTATTTTGGTCATCGGCTCGATCTTCCCTCGGGCGAGGTCATCGCGAACCGGATCATCGAGCGCGCCGGCGCTGAGGCGCCGAAAGACTGGGCGGATGAAGTGCGCACGCTCTTCGCCGCGTGCGAGGCGGCGCGATACGCCATCGGCAGCGCGGCGCCGGATGACCGCGTTCTGCTCAATCGTCTGCGCGCGCTGCTGCGGCAATCGGAACGCATGCGATGGCGGGGAAAAGGAGGTCGCCCATCATGACCGCGGGAACAACGGCGGCGATGACGACAGAAAAGACATCCCGCGTCACTCAACGCTTTTTCAAGGCGCGCATTGCATCGCCTCGCATTTCGCGCCGCATAAGACAATCGTGGCGGGCGGGACTCCAAACAGCGATCGCGGCAGGCATCGGTCTGGCGTTGGCGTCGGGGCGAGTCTGTGGAGCGGACACGGCACATTTACCGGTGCAGGATGCGCCCGTGGCGAGTAGAGACCCGAACGCTGTGTTTCTTCGCGCCCGCGCCGCCTACGATGCGGGCGATCTACCCGCTGCCCGGGAGGCGTATCGCGCTCTGCTGGCGGCGGGCTATGATGTGCCGGAAGTGCGATTTAATCTCGGCAACACCCTGGTCCGCGCCGGCGAATGGGCTGAGGCAATCGCGCAATATCGAATCGCCCAATACGCGCGTCCTCGTGACCCCGACATCGCTGCTAACCTGCGCTTCAGCCTCGAACGGGCCGGCGCTGCGGCGCCGGCGCTTCCGCTTCTCCGGATGTGGGCACGGCGATTGTCCCGCTCGGAATGGCTCGCCGTCCTGGCCACCGCGTGGGGCGTGATGGGCGCCGCGCTCGCCGGGGCGCTGTTGTGGCCGCGCGGACGCCGCGCGCTGCTGCGGACGGCCGCAGGCGCCGCCGCCGTCGCGCTCGCCGCTGCCGGCGGATGGTTGGAATGGCGGTTTCTGGATCTCCATCCGGAGGCCGTGGTTCGCGTGCCAGACACCCCGGCGCGTTTCGCGCCGATCGCCGATGCCACCGTTCATTTCACCCTGCCCTCCGGCTCGATCGTGCGCGTTATGGGACGCGAGGGCGGATGGTATTCCATTCGCCTCGACGGCCGCACGGGCTGGATTTCCACAGAGGCGGCGCTTCTTCTCTCCTCCCCCCCGACGAAGTCCGTTCCGTGACCGGCCGGGCGGCGCGGAAACGTCCCTCGCTTTCGATCCTGCTCCCCCGGCGGTTGTTCCCAACGCGCCGAATACGGCCCTTCCCGTCCGATCCCGCACAGGCCCACAAACTGGTTGACACCGCCCCCCCGTCAACTATAATGGCCATCAAATGAAATGGTATTTCATGCTATGAAACAAGCGGGCGCCATCGAAAAAACGTTTCGGACGCTGGAAATGCTGGCGCGGACCCCCTTATCGGACCAGCCGCTCAAGGCGATTGCCGAGGCCGTGCAACTGCCCCGTCCGACCGCGGCGCACATTCTCCGGAAGCTGGTCGCGCTGGGTTACGCGGAGCAAAGCGGGGCGCGCAGCGGCTACCGGCTCGGTCCGGCCGCCTGGGCGCTGACGCGGGGCGCTCCGTATCGCCGCGATCTCGTCGCGGTGGCCGAATCGCGTATGGCGCGACTGGCACGCGAAACCGGGGAAACAGTCGTGCTCGTCGCGCTGCAGGGGGGGCGGCGCCACCGGTTATGCACGGTGGAGGGCGGGGGAACCCTGCGTGTGAGCCAGGAGGTCGTCACAGACGACAACGTCTATCGGACGCCGACCGGTCGGTTATTGCTGGCGCATGCCGACACCCATGAGCGGGAAACCCACCTCGCCTTGTACGGTCTGCCGGGGGCCGAATGGCCGGAGGCGAGAACCCCCGCGGGACTCGAACGCGAGTTGAACATCCTGCGAAATCGCAAGGGCTGCCTCGTGCTGTCGGGCCCCGAGGTCACCGGCATCGCCTGCCCGCTGTTCGAGGGTGAACACGTGCCGGCCGCGATCGGACTGTATCTGCCGACTTCCCGATGTCCAGGTTCGCGCAGGCGCGAGTTGTCCCGCCGGCTGGAGGCTGTCGCGAAAGAGATTTCGGTGTTGATTTCACGGCAAACGCCGTCGTCGAAAGGAGCAAGATCATGAGCGATCGGGTTATGACCGCCCGCGTCCGGGCGGAGGTGCTGAACAACGGTCTGGATTTGGTCGGCTTCGCGCCGACTTCCCGATGGGCGAAAGCGCCGTTTCTGATGAGCCCTGGAGCGATCCTCCCGGGAAGCCGGACCGTGATCGTGGGCGCGATCCATATCACTGACACGTGGACCGAGATGGGCGGCGAGCCGGAACCGCAGGACCGAAGCCCGGGCGGATGGATGGACCAGAACTCGCTGTTGGACCGCGTGGCCTACCGCGTGGTGCGGCTGCTGGAAGACCACGGATACCAGGCCATTGCGGTGGCGTCGTCGAACATCTGGCGCTATCGCCGGTTCGAGGGCATTCCGAGCCTCTTTGCGCCGGACCTCTCGCACATGCACGCGGCGGCCGCTGCGGGCCTGGCGATCATCGGCTGGAGCGGTCTCGCCATCACGCCCGAATTCGGCCCGCGCGTGCGCTACATCTCGATCGTGACCGACGCCGAACTCGATCCGACGCCCCTGTACAGCGGTCCGGAGCTCTGCGATCTATGCATGGACTGCGTGCGCGCCTGCCCGACGTTCGCGTTGAGCAAGGACTTCAACAGCCCGAAACCGCACGTGGTGGAGATCGAGGACAAGGTCTTCAAGTACGCGAACAAGAATGCTTGGCGCTGCGCCTGGGCGGAGCACTTCAATCTCGACCTGAACAGCGAGACGACGAAGACGGTGGATCACGTGGATGAGGAGGTCATCCTGCGCGAGACGGCGGAGAAGGGCCGGCGCGGCCACGAGCGGGGCGTCTGCCAGAAGGTCTGCATCCCGCCGCATTTGCGGACGGACGAGCCGAGCTTCGGCCGGCCGGAGAAGAAGATCGCCATGCGGCGCATCAACCGCCGCTATCCCGAGACCATGCCGACCCTGCGCAAAATCCGCGACGACCTCTTCGCCGAGGCGGTGCGGCTGGGCGTGGACCTTGCGGCCTGCGGTCCGTTGCAGGCGGAAACGAAGGCGGGACAACTGGCGGTGAAGGACGCGCCGGGCATGAAGACGGTGTTGGCCTTGGCGATCCGTGTTCCGCCCGAAGCCGTCGGTCCCGCCGCCGCCGCGCCGGATGTGCAGGGCGTGTTCGGCGTCGGATACGCCCGCCACATGCATCATATTCTGCTGCGCCTGGCCCGCCGGATGGAGGATTACGGCTATCACGCCGCTTCCTATACGGGCCACCTGCCGCCCGCCCACTACCCCGAAGTCAGCGAGTTTGCCGTAATGGCCGGGCTGGGCCGCTTGGGGGCGGACGGCGTGTTGGAGACGGAGGAATTTGGGCGCAATGTCCTGGCCGGCGCGATCACTACCGATGCGCCGCTCGACCCCTCCCCGGAGGTCTCCGTCGCGCATCCGGCGCCGGCCGCGCGCCCCGCGCCACGCCCGGCGCGGCTCCGCGCCGAGCTGGAAAGCGTGGCGCGGGAGAATCTCGTGAGCCTTTTTGGAGTAGCTGGGGCGGAGGTCTTTGACCAACTTGTTGCGGACTTGCGCGCGAACGTGGACGAGCGGCAACTCGGCGAGCGGGTGGTGGACGATAACCCGGACTATCATGGTCCCTATCGCCCGCGCGTCGTACGCGAAAACGTCCGCTTGCGCCTTCCGCGCGACCTCCTTCCTGGCGCGCGGTCGGTCATCGTGCTGGGCATGCACTTCCCGCGCGCGGTGATGGAAAACGCCGGCAACCCGGAACGCGCCCAGATCGGGACGTACGCCTTCTATCAATACGAGACTACCTTCGAACTGCGGTTTGCCGCCGTCGAACTAGTCAAGAAGCTGAATGCGGCCGGCTATCGCGCCCTGCCGACGGAGAACCTGACCGGTATCGGTTCGCTGGTGGATTCGCATCGCGGGCTGCTGCCGGACGCGCGCTGTAACGCGCTGGAGGCCGTGGCCGCGGGTTTGGGTCAACTGGGACGGAGCGGCGCGCTGCTGACCCCCGAGTACGGACCACACCAGCGGCTGATCGCCATTGTCACCGACGCCGAACTGCCGCGCGATGCCATGCAGAGAGGTGCATGGCCCTGTCGGGATTGCCGCGCCTGCGTCGAGGCCTGTCCGATGACCGCGCTGGCAGTGGACCACGGTTTTGAGGTCCGGGTCAATGGCGCCAAAGTGTGGCATCCGGCTATTGATCGCCATCGCTGCGATTGGTCGAAACGGTACGCCCTCTGCAAGGAGGAGGGACCGGCGCTGATTGGCAACAAAACGGATGTGCCGAAACCGGAAGGCAACATCACGATCGAGATGATCGCCGAAGGCTGCGCGCACCGCGACCCGATCATGAAGTCGCGGCCGTGTATTCTGGAAACCTGTTTGAAGGTATGTCCGGCGGGGCGCGCCGGATAACCCCCGATGGCGTATTTCGACAGATCCATGAGTTTCGCCCTTTACGGACCCGGGCGAGATAGGCGTTGGATCGTTTCGCAACAAGTCTGGCGCGATCATTTCATGGTGGAATGGGGACGGGGAAAACGGCGGGTGGCGTTCGGCCCCCGTAGAGCAAGCCGGGTGTGCCCCCCGATACCTCGCAAAAGCTCTACGGCGGCGGCCGCGTCTCTTCCACACCACCGGACGTGCGGTTTTCCGCATCCGGCGGTGGAACGGCCAGCGACCCTCCGCGAGCCTCCGCGAAGTCCCACGGTACGATGAACCCCTATCGGTACAAGGTGGTGTTACTCAAGGCTGGATC
>CALGXT010000043.1 GCA_937935255.1 uncultured bacterium
CCGAGGCGGATCGAGGACTCGCCTCGCCCCGCGAGGCGGGGAGCGATGCCGGCCTCGCCGTAGCGCGAAGCGCGGAGGCGGGCGACGCCGCTTCAACTACGCGGGCGCGCCGAGAGCCGGAGGAAGAGCAAAGCTTTTCGCAAGGATCGAGGGCGCCCGCCCAAAGCTTGATTCCTCCGCCGCGATCGGTCATACTCTTTGCCGCTTTCCGGGCGGCTTTTTCGCCCGACAATTCGATCGGTGGTGGATGTAGCTCAGTTGGCAGAGCGCCAGGTTGTGGCCCTGGGTGTCGCGGGTTCGAGCCCCGTCATCCACCCCAGTTTCCCCGCGATGGACGCCCTTCCGCTGGGCGGACGCGTTACGGATTTTCCACGGCGGATTCGACGGAGGCGGCAGGCGGCGGCGCCGGCGGTTTCGGCTTGAAGTCGAGCCAGCCGATCGTGTGCAAAAACGCGATCAGCACCGCCGTCGGGCTGATGAAGCGAATAAAAATGCCCCACAGCGACGCCAGCGTCAGCACATGGGGATTCGCGTTATGCGACGGATCGTCTTTCAACCCCGCCAACAGGCTGATGAGGTGAACGTCGGCGAAGTTCTGTGAGCCGTGGCGGATCTCATCGACCGCGTGCTTCACGCCCCAGATCCAACCCACAAACAGACTGATGAAAAATCCGCCCAGCGGCAGCAACCAGTTCGACGAAATGTGATCCATCACGTCGAAAAACGAATCCTTGACCCCGCCAAAGGCCCATACCAAAGCGCGGTGCAAAAACTCGAGACGGCTCCAGTCGGCAACGCTGATCGCGCAGAGCACGCCCAGCAGGGTGATCAATCCGCCCATTACCCACGTGGCGCGCGAACGCGGCCATTTGCGCTCATCAATAAAATACGCCGTGACCACTTCCAAGAGACTGATGGCCGAGGTCAGCGCAGCGACCAGCAACAGCAGGAAGAAAATCGCCGCCCATAGCACGCCGAGCGGCATGCGGTGAAATACCGTCGGAAGAACCTGAAATACCAGGCCCGGCCCCGCGTCCGGCCCGAAGCCGTAGGCGAAGACGGCGGGAAAGATCGCCAGACCGGCCATCAGCGCGATGACCGTATCCAGAACGACAATCGAGAAGGACGAAGAAAGAAGGTTTTGTTCGCGGCTCAAATAGCTGCCGTAGGTGATCATGGCCCCCATGCCGAGGCTTAACGAGAAAAAGGCGTGCCCCAGCGCGATCAGCACGGATTGCGCCGTGATGCGGCTGAAGTCCGGCCGCAAATAGAAGCGGACGCCCGCCGTCGAGCCGGGCAAGGTCAACGCCCGAATGATCAAGGCGACGAGCAGTAAAAGCAATAGCGGCATCAAAATCTTCGACCAGCGCTCGATCCCCTTTTTCACCCCGCCGGCGACAATGGCGATGCACATCAGCATGAACGCGATATGACACCCAATCGCCCAGGCCGGATTCGTGATGAAACCGCCAAAAAATTCCTTGGCCTGGGCAACCTCCGTGAAATTCAGACGGCCTGTGACGGCTTCGAGGATGTAGCCCAGCGTCCAGCCGGCGACGACGCTGTAGAACGATAGAATCGTGAAGCCCGCCACCACACCCATGAATCCGACCAGCGTCCAACCGAAACGAAAAATGAGCAGACCCACCGCGATCAGCACCGCGCCCCAACCCCAAACACGGAACAACAGCAGCGAAGCGCCCGTCAGTAAGACCGCCAGCCCGATGCCGTGCGCCAGCAACGACGTGGCCGGACTCAACTCATGAAAAGCGCCCACCGGATTGCGCTGAGTGCGCCGACCGATCGCGATTTCGCAGATCATCACCGGCAAACCGATCACGGCGATGCAAAGCAGATAGACCAGCACAAACGCGCCGCCGCCGTTTTCGCCGGTGATGTAAGGAAATTTCCAGATGTTGCCCAGACCGATCGCCGAACCGGCCGCGGCCAAAACGAAACCCAAAGAGCCGCTCCAATGCTCCCGCGCTTTCGGTGTCGCCTCGCTCATGAGAAGTGCCCTCGGCTTGTTATGCCGCGGAATTTATCCCGGCGATTCGGATTTCGCAAGAAACCCCGCACCGCATTCGCGAGGAGCAGCAAGAAATAGGGACAGAGAAATAGGGGCGGAGTTCGTTTCCGACCGTAAGTTTCTCTTTTTCAGCGGGTTGTAAAAGTGTAAAAGCGGCGGCGCCCTCCCGCGCATTCTCTGTCCCTTTCGGTGTCCACTTCGGGGACAGGGAACTTACGGCGTTTTCGAGCGCGGGATTCCGGTGAGGGGAAACCCAAAAAAGTTTCGGCATTTCACGCATTTCGGAGTTCTTTTCTCGAACTACGAAAAACGCGAAGTTCGCGAAAGCCGCGAACGACGCGTAATCTCTGTCCCTTGTGCGTCTTTATGCGGAAGGGCGCAGATCGCGGAGATGAAGTTGCACCGAGCGGCGACCGTTGTATTCGTCGAGTTTGATCTCGAAGGCCATATCCAGCGGCCCCTCGGGAATATCGCGCTTCCCCAGGTTGAATCCGATGGCGTCGCGTTGCGCGCCGCCGTCGGCCAACGTGCATCGCAAATGGCGCTCGCCTTCGCCCACTTTCGAGCACCGCACCATGCGCACGCCGCGGGCCGCCCAGATCGGCGCGGGGTTATCCTCGCCGAACGGCCGCAAATCGCGAATGGCCTCAACCAGTTCCTCGCCGGCTTCGGCCAACCCCATCCACTGGTCCACGCGCAATTCCGCGCGCAGGTCGGCCCCCGCCAGTTTCGCGCGCGCCGCCGCGCCGAAACGCTCCCGGAGCGCCGGCACGTTGGCCGCCGGGAGCGTCAGTCCGGCCGCCATCGCGTGGCCGCCGTAACTGTCGAGCAAGTCGGCGCATTGCGATAACGCCTCGACGAGGTGGAACCCCTCGACGCTTCGACTCGAACCCCGCGCCGCGCCGTCCGCCGATTCGGTCACGACGATCGTCGGCCGGCGATGCCGCGCGACCAGCCGGGAAGCGGCGATCCCGATGACGCCCGGATGCCAGTCCCGGCCCGAAACGACGATGCCGAAGTCGCGGGCCGGATCGAAATGTTCTTCCAGCCACGCCTCCGCCTGGGCCAGCGTCGCCGCCTCGATCGCCTGCCGTTCTCGGTTGGCGGCGTCCAACTCCGCCGCCGCGGGCGCGGCGTCCTCCTCTCGCTCCGCCATCAGCAGCTCGAGCGCGCGCCCTGCCCCGCCCAGACGGCCCGCGGCGTTGAGACGGGGACCGAGAATGAAGCCGACCTGATAGTCGCCGATTTCTCCGCTATAATTCGCCGCTTTGAGCAGCGCGGCCAGGCCGGGGGCCGGCGAACGGTTGAGACGATCGAGACCGTGCCGCGCCAGGATGCGGTTTTCTCCCCGCAACGGCACGGCATCGCCCATCGTGCCGAGCGCAACGAGATCGAGCTGCGCCGCCAAATCGAAACCGCGCTCCGCCGCGATTCCCCGCCCGTTATCCTTCTTCAGCAGCGCGTGACAGAGCTTGAAGGCAACGCCGACGCCCGCGAGGTCGCGCCATGGTTCGCCCTCGGGCGCGAGCTTGGGATTGACCACGGCGCAGGCCGCCGGGCGGCGGTTCACATCCGGCAGATGGTGATCGGTGACGACCGTATCCACGCCGGCGGCGGACGCCGCCGCGACCGCCTCGTTGGAATTGATCCCGCAATCCACCGTTACGATCAACGCGGGCGCGGTTTCGGCAATGCAGCGGCGCACGGTATCCGTCCTCAATCCGTAACCGTCCTCGATGCGATGCGGCAGGAAGACCCGCGCATCCGCGCCCAGCGCGCGCAGGGTTCGGAGGGTCAAGGCGGACGCGGTAAGCCCATCCACGTCATAGTCGCCGAAAACCGTGATCCGCTCGCCCGCAACGATGGCCCGGCGGATGCGATCCACGGCGTCGGCCATGCCGGGCAAGCGTAACGGATCGTCGAGCCGGCTCAGGCGAGGATGCAGAAAGCGGTCAACCGACTCCTGATCCGAGAAGCCCCGGGAGCGCAGCAGGCGGGCGAGCGGCGCGGGCACGCCCCACGCCGCCGCGTCGCGCGCGGCATCCGCCGGCGCGATCTCCGGCGGCAAAATCCAGCGTTTCACGAGCCGATCCGGCGCGGCGATTCCCGCCGCTTCACTTGCGCGCGCCGCCCTTGGCCGGCGCCGGCGCGGGCGCGACCGCCGGCGCTTTGTGCCGCCAGGCTACGGCGATGGGCGTGGCGATAAAGATGGTGGAGTAGGTGCCCACGATCACACCGATCAAGAGCAGCAGCGCGAAATCGTTGATCGCCCCGCCGCCGAAAATCAACAGGGCGAGCACGCTCAGGAGCGTGGTGCCCGAGGTGAGCATCGTGCGGCTGAGCGTGGAATTGATCGCCAGATTCGCCAGATCCGAGAGTTTCCGGTCGCGGTAAAGCTTACGCATCTCGCGAATGCGGTCGAAAATGACGATCGTGTCGTTCACCGAATAACCGACGATCGTCAGCACCACCGCGATCATCGGCAGACTCAATTGTCGTCCGAAGAGACAGAACAGGCCGACCGAAATGACGGCGTCGTGCAGCAGCGCGACGATGGCGGCGACGGCGAAGCCGAACTCGAAGCGCCAGGAGATATAGATCACCATGGCGACCAGCGCCCAGACGAGCGCGGTGACGCCCTGCCGTTTGAGCCGCCGGCCGATTTGGGGGCCGACGCTGTCGCGCGAAAGCTCGCGCGGCGAGCGATCGGCCAGCGACTCCTTGACGATGCGCAGCGCGGCGTCACCGGCGGCGAAATCGGTGCGCACTTCGATCGCCGGCGCTCCGGCGGCGCCGTCGGCTTCGACGTGCCGAACCGTTTTGATCTGACTCTCGCGGAGGCCGCCGGCGACGAGTTTTGCGCGCAGATCGGCCTCGGCGATGCGGCCGTCCGCGCCGTCATAGGCCAGCGTGAACTGCGAATCGCCGACGAAATCCACCCCCAGGTTGTCGTTGCCGCGAAGGTAGAAAACGCCCAGCGAGACGAGGAGCAAGGCGCCGGAAAGCGCGTAAGCGACACGGCGAACCTTGAGGAAGTCGAACGCCGTGGGCTTCACCCATTCGAGCATCTTGAGCGATTGCAGCCCGAACCGGCTCGAGAGCGTATGGAAGAGCATCTTCGTCACCCAGATCGCGGTGTACATGCTGACGATGATGCCGGCGCTAAGCGTGACCGCGTAGCCGCGGATCGGGCCGGAACCCTGCCAGAACATGATAATCGCGGCGATCAGCGTGGTGAGGTTCGAGTCGAGAATCGTCGTGAAGGCCTTGTCATAGCCGGCATCCAGGGCCGGCAGGAAATGCTTGCCGGTTTTCTGCTCCTCGCGAATGCGCTCGTAGATGAGCACGTTGGCGTCCACCGCCATGCCGAGGGTGAGCACGATGCCGGCGATGCCGGGCAGCGTGAGCGTGGGCAGTTCGAAACCGGAGCCCATGGCGGCGCGGGTGACGACGCCCATGAAGCCCGAGACGATCACCGCGCCCAGCGGAAGCAGGATCATATTCAAGAGCAACGCGATATTCGCCACCAGCCCCGCAAACCGGTAATAGACCAGCATGAACAGCAGCACCGCCGCGCCGCCGACCAGCGCGGCGACGACGCCGGAGCGCACCGAAGCGCTGCCGAGCGTGGGCGCGACCGTGCGCTCTTCAATGATCTTCATCGGCGCGGGCAGCGAGCCGGCCTCAAGGACGTTGACGAGGCGCTGAGCCTCCGTTTGGGAGAATCGTCCGGTGATTTCCGCGCGCCCGTGCGGGATTTCCGAGCGGATTTCCGGCGCCGAATAGAGCCGCCCGTCCATGATGATCGCCAATTGGCGGCCGCGCTCGTTGCCGGGATTGAGCTCGCCATTGGGCGCGTAGTTTCGCGTCACTTTCGCGAACAAGCGACGTCCGGGGCCGGTGAGTTCCAAGAGGATTTTCGGCTGATTGAGGTGGTCGTAATCCACCCAGGCGCGCCGCACCGCCTTGCCGGTGAGTTCGACGCGCGTTTCCAGGAAGTAGGGGCGATAAATGTCGGCGCCCGTCTCCGAGCGGTCGCGCTCGAGCATGAAATCGGCGTCGGTCTTGCCGCCGAACCGGCGCAGGCGCATCCAGAAATCGCGGTCGTATTGATGGTCCGCCAGCGAACCGTCGCGGGCGTATACGGGGCCGTCTTTGGTCTGCGCGATGCGGAAGCCCGCCGGCGCGAGTCCTTTGGAGAACAATTCCGAAGTCCAGCGGGCGCTCTCCTTGTGCACGAGGCGGAATTCGAGAAACGCGGCGCTTTCGATGGAGCGGCGGGCCTCGTCGCTCTTCGCCTGATCCACGCCGGGCAATTGAATCACGGCGCGGGTGTCGCCTTGCGGGAAGATCGCCGGCTCGGCGATGCCGAGGCCGTCCACGCGGTTGCGAATGGCCTCGATGCCCACGTCGCGCGCGCGGCGCGCTTCCTCGTTGACGCGGCGCTCCAGCGCCTCAGGAGACAGGTCTTCTTTGGCCTCCTTCGCCGACTGCAGAACCTGCTTTCGCAGCTCATCCCGGTCCACGTCCACCGTGAAGCTCATGCCGCCTTTGAGATCGAGCCCCAGCCGGATGCGGCCGCGGGCCGTGAGGCGGCCCTCGGCGTCCCTCCGATCGGCGGGCGGATAAATCAGGGCGAGGGAACCCGCCGTCAGCGCAAGCAATATCAACCATTTCCACAAAGCGTTTTTATCCATGACCCACTCCAGCGTTTAGAGAACCTGCCGGCTTGGCGGAGGTACGGCGGCCTTATTTCGTCTCCTCTTCGCTCGGCGCCTCTCCTTTCGGGAGCACCTGCGTGACGGCGTGGCGCGCCACTTCGACGCGGACGTTATCGGCGATTTTGATGGTGAAGGTCTTTTCCTTGACGCCGGTCACCAGACCGAGAAAGCCGCCGGCGAAGACGACGCGGTCGCCGGGCTTGACGGCCTCGAGCAATTTGCGGCGTTCCTTCTCCCGGCGCTGCTGCGGGCGAATGAGCAGCACGTAGAAGATGGCGATCATCAACCCCATCCACACGATCATGAAGAGGGGCGATTGCGGTTGCTGGCCGTTGGCGGGGCCGCCGGCCATGGCGAGAAAGATCAGGGGGTGCATTTCTATTCTTTTCCTTCGTGTTCGGCGTGTTCTTCGTGAATCACGCGGTAGTCGGCGCGCACGCGAGCCAGAAACGCGCCGAAGGTTCCTTCGGCGATCGCCGCCCGCATCTCGCGCAGGTATTCCGCATATCGAAACAAGTTGTGCATCGTCACCAGCCGCACGCCGAGGATTTCGTCCACGTTGAGCAGGTGCCGAATGTACGCCCGGCTGAACCGCCGGCAGGCGTAGCACCCGCACCCCTCCTCGATCGGACGGAGGTCCTCCGCGTAGCGCGCGGCACGCACGGGATACCGCCCGCGTCGCGTCAGCGCGGCGCCGTTTCGCGCGTAGCGCGTCGGCATCACGCAATCAAACATATCCACGCCCAGCGCGACCGCCTCGGCCATCTGCGGCAGCAGCCCCACGCCCATCAGATAGCGGGGCCGATCCGCCGGCAACCAGGGCGCGGTGTCGGCGATGCCGCGCAGAATCAGTTCGTCGGGCTCGCCGACGCTGACGCCGCCGATGGCGTAACCGTCGAAGCCGATGCCCGCGAGCCGCTCCGCGCACTCCCGCCGCAGATCGGCGTACACGCCGCCCTGGACGATGCCGAAAACGAGCTGGCCGGGCGCGCGATCCTGCCGCGCGCAAACAGCCGCCCAAGATAGGGTGCGCTCGACCGCCTGACAAGCGTAATCGCGCGAACAGGGATAAGGCGCACACTCGTCGAAGACCATGGCGATATCAGATCCCAGCCGCCGCTGAATGGCCATCGCCTCGACCGGCCCCAAAAAAGTCGGAGAGCCGTCGTAAGGGGATTGGAAAGCGACGCCCTCGGCGGTCACCTGGCGCAGCTTGGCCAGGCTGAAAACCTGATAGCCGCCGCTGTCGGTCAAAATCGCCCGCGGCCAATCCATGAAGCGATGCAATCCGCCGCACCGCTCGATCAGCGCATCGCCTGGGCGGGCGTGCAGATGGTAGGTGTTGGCCAAAATGACATGAAAATCGAGTTCAAGCAGCTCCGCCGGCGACATCGCTTTCACGGTCGCCTGCGTGCCCACCGGCATGAAACAAGGCGTCTCGATCGCTCCATGCGCGGTATGCAGACGCCCCCGCCGAGCGTCCGAGCCAGGATCGCGCGCCAGAATCTCGAAAGTTCCGGGAATAGCCGTCATGCGCGCGGCGATATAAGCGGAGCGCGCCCCCGGCGGCAATGCAAATCGTACGCCATTGCATGGGGACAGACACCGAGAGCGCAGAGGTCGGTGGGACCACTGATTTTCACTTATCGCCGCTAATTTTTCAGCCGCAAAAAAGCGCAAAAGGCGCACATATTTTTGCGATTTATTGCGCCTCTTTGTTTGCGGCTCAATTTCTTCGCGCCCTTCGTGGCGAAAAAGTCAGAGGACGTCAATTCTCTGGCCCTGGACGTCAATTCTCTGTCCCTTGGCCCTTCTTGGCCCTTTCGCTTCGCGCAGTGTGATACGGGACAGTTGGGGACAGGGAATATTTTAGCGCGTTTTCCAAGCCTTGGAAAAAACATGGCAAAATTTCCAAGCATTGGAAATGAATGACTTGCGACTATTTCTCTGTCCCCTCACGACGCGGCGTGGTCTCGTTGCGCATGGGCTGGACAGGCCGGGCTGATCTGCGCGAGAGTATTTCTCTGTCCCTTCGGGCGCTTCGGGCGGCGGACTGTACCACACTTCGCGAAGTGTGATACAGTCCCGAATCCGCCATTGACAGGCCGCGGCGGCGGCAGGATGTTATCCGGGGCTTGATTCATGAAGTCGCTCGCGTACTCGCTCATCGTGCTGCTGGCTGCGTCGGGTGGCGCGGCGCGGGGACAGAGTTTTTCGTTTCGGGATGAAATCCCCTATCCCACCGCCTATCGTCCTCAACGGGTCGCCGCCGGCGCCGATGCGTCCTATCGCGCGCCCATTCCCTATCGTTTTGAAACGCGCGAAGTCGGCGTTCGCCAACGTGTTGTCCAAATCGGCGTTGTGCCGAGCCCCCCGCTTTCCCGTCCCGCGCCCGCAACCTTCACGGTGGTTTTCCGCGGCGGACAGGAGGCCCAGTTCACTGATGGCGAGATCACCGAAATCGGCGGCGTGCCGTTTCGAGGTCTCGGCTTCAAAGACGGATTCTACTGGGTGATGAACCTCGCCAACCGCGAGATCGCGCGCTTTCGCGTTCCGACTACCGCCCATCCCTGACCTTCCCCGCCGTCCCGAACGTAGTTTCGCGGATTTTCCCCAACCCTTCCAATCCATGAACATCGAGATCATCTTGGCGCAGACACACTTTTTCCAGGGGCTGACGCCGGAGAGCCGCCGCCGGCTGGCCGAGATTGCGATTCCCCGCTCCGTGCGACGGCGCGAAACGCTGTTTCAAGAAGGGGACGAGGGCCACGCGCTTTTTCTGCTGAACCGCGGGCGTGTGCAGCTCTCGAAACACGGCGCCGACGGCGTCACCGTTGTCATCAAGACCGTCCGCCCCGGCGAAACCTTTGCCGAGATCGTCCTTTTCGAACAAGCCCGCTATCCCGTGACGGCGCTCGCGCTCGCCGATTCGATGCTCTTTCTTTTCCCGAAGCGCGATTTCCGTCACTTGCTGCGCTACGACGATTTTCGCGACGACTTCATCGCCACGCTCATGCGCCGTCAGCGCTTTCTGGCCGAGCGGATTGTCGAACTGACCACCCACGATGTCGAAAAGCGGCTGATCCGCTTTTTGCGGGAGCAATTCGGCGATGCCCCGCGCGTGGAACCGGACTTGACCAAGAAAGACGCGGCGGCGGCGATCGGCACAACGCCCGAAACGCTTTCCCGCCTGCTCAAACGCCTGGAAAGCGAAGGCCGCTTGATCTGGAAAGGTCGGCTCTTGCTGCGCCCGAAGGCGGCGCGGCCTTCGAAGGCGGAGTCTCGCGAACCGTGAGGACGCCATGGGGACAGAGACCGCCGCGCGGCCCGGGATTGCGCCGCGGAGACGCGGAGGGCGCGCAGAAAAAGATTGTGGGACGTGGGATGTGGAACGTGCTCGTACAGGCCCATCGCCGCTTCGCGCTCTCTGTCCCTCTGCGGTGAATCCTTCAGCGGCGCGGCGGGCCGCCGCGCCCTACCCATCTCCGGCGGCAGAGCGCCGGAGTTACAGCGCTGATCTCGGACCTCGAACCTCTGCGCTCTCGGCGTCTCTGCGGTGGGTTCCTCAGTGGCGCGCCTTTCGTCGCGCCGCCCATTCGCGGATCTCGCGCACCGTCTCCGCCCAAACTTTCGGTTCATTCCGCTCGTCGGTAAAGCGATCGAAAAGCGCGAGCAGCATGTCGAGGAAGCGGCCGATCGCAATCATACGCTCCTGAAACCGGGTCGCCGCATCCCAGGATCGGGGCGCGCCGCGGTCTTCCGGCAATCGCAAGCCGCGCACGTGGAAGCGCTCGGCGTCGAACGTCGCGCGCCATTCCTGATCCGCCCGCGCGAACATCAGTCGCGCCGACCGCAAGGTCTTGCCGGCGAGCAGACAGGTTTTGGCTTCGGCGCTGACCGTCGGCGCGCCGCGCCGCACGAGCGTCTCGTGAGCGCCGTCGCCCTCGTTGAAAAACACGAGCGGCCCGTCCAGCGCGAAAGCGAATTCGCCGTCATCCGCGGTGTCGGCTCGCCCCTCGCGCTCCTCGGCGGCGAACCAAAGCCAGGTCAGAAACTGCCGACCGGGGCCGGCATCGAATTCCTCATCCGGTATTTCCGGCGAAAAACTGCGGCGCGGCCATTCGCCGGCGTCCACGCGACGCCGTTCGCGGGCGAGGGTCTCCGCGCTCGCGGGGACGATCCGCACGCCCGTCGTCTTGAAAAACTCCACGGCGAACAGATCGCGCGCGACCTCACCGGAGGCCTGCGCCAGCAGCCAGGGCGACCCCGGCTCATGGACGAAGGGAATGGCCTTCAACTGCGGCGGCATTTCGGGCAAGAGGCGATCGAGCACGGCCTGCCGGATTTGGGAGCGCTGTTGCCGTTTGACGAAAGGAAGCCCCTCCGCGCGCTGCAACGCCAGTTCTTCGAGCAGGCAATGCGCCCGTAGCAGCGAGGCCGGGACCTTGCGCGCGGCGCGCAGATACGCCATGCGGAGGTAGCCGGCGAAGACGGCGTTTTCCTCGCCGATGGGCACGTCGAGCAGGTGGCGTCCGCCGACCCAGCCCCGGATTTCCTCGACATCCAACGTTTTCAGCGGCGGCGCGGCGTGGGCGGCGAAGCGCTCCACCGCATTGCGGGGCAGACGTTCCGGCACGTGAAACAGCGAAAAGGCAACCGCTCCACTTTCGAACGACACAACATCCTCCATTCGGCGGACGCCGCCGCCGCATACACAATGACACACCATCCGCGATGCGCGCAATCGCTCGAACGCGCGCCCGCCCACCGTTCACCCGTCGTCGGGCTCTATTCTTTCCGCGACACCTTCAACCTAGTGAAGTCAGCCTAGAGCATCCGTTCGTCTTTCGTAAAGGTTTCAATGACGGGCGAATCGCAAAGGGTCACGGGGTCACGTCTCCAGATTCAAATACCTCAGGACCTCCCGCAGCGCCGAGCGGACTTCGGCACGAGGCAGCCGGTGGCGTTGAAAATGGCGCACGGCTTCGCTCACGGCGGAGTAGTCCATCCCGCCGACCGCGTCTCCGAGTTCGCGCAGGGTCATGCCGCTGTGACGGCGGGCCACCCATAGCGCGAGGTCCCGCCCCCAA
>CALGXT010000044.1 GCA_937935255.1 uncultured bacterium
TGGATTTGACCGAGGAGGGCCGGGAACTGGCCGCGCGAGCGACGGCGCGCGCGCTGTTGATCGCCGCGGGGGAGACGCCATGACAGCCTACGCGCGCGAAAGGGACCCCGCGGCAGCGCCGCCGGCGGAGCTTTTGGAGGACCCCCTCGCCCTGAGCCGCCTCCGGCCGGAACTCAGCGCGCGCACGCCGATGACGCGGGCGCAAAAAACGGGCGTCGCCGTCCTCTCCCTGGGCGTCCTCGCCGCCGTCGCGCTGAATCCCTGGGCCGTGGGGCGCGGATTCGTGCTGGCCTCGACGGCGTTTTACCTCGTTTTCACGCTCTACAAACTGGCGCTGACGCGGCTCTCCGTCGCGCGCGCCGCCGAGCTGCGGCTCACGCCCGCCGATTGCGCGGCGCTTCCCGAGGAGGAATTGCCGGTCTATTCGATTCTCGTGCCGATGTACCGAGAGCCGGAATCGCTCGCGGGCCTCGTCGCGGCGCTGGCGGCGATGGACTATCCCAAAGACCGCCTCGACGTTCAGTTGCTGCTGGAGGAGGACGACGACGAGACGCGGGCGGCCGCGGCGGCGATCGAGCTGCCCCCGGGCTTTCGCATCACGCTGGCGCCCCCGTCGCTCCCGCGCACCAAGCCGAAGGCCTGCAACATCGGCCTCGCCCGCGCGCGCGGGGAGCTGCTGGTGATCTACGACGCGGAAGACCGCCCGGAGCCCGACCAGCTCCGCAAGGCCGCCGCCGCGTTCCGGACGCAGCCGCCCGAGGTGGTCTGCTTGCAGTGCAAGCTGAATTTCTACAATCCGCGCCAGAACCTGCTCACCCGCTGGTTCGCCGCGGAATACGCCTCCTGGTTCGATCTCGCGCTGCCGGGGCTTTCCGCGCTGGGCGGTCTGATCCCGCTGGGCGGAACCTCCAATCATTTCCGCGTCGAAGCGCTGCGCGCGCTGCTGGGGTGGGACGCGTGGAACGTGACCGAGGACTGCGACCTCGGCGTCCGCCTCCGACGCCGCGGCTGGCGCACGCGCATGCTCGACTCGACGACCTGGGAGGAGGCGTGCTCCAGTCTCCATTTCTGGATTCGACAGCGCACCCGCTGGCTCAAAGGTTATATTCAAACATGGCTCGTGCACATGCGCCGACCGCTTCGCCTGTGGCGCGAACTCGGCGCGGCGAATTTTCTGCACTTTCAGGTTATGATCGGCGGCATCGTGCTTTCCCTGCTGATCAACCCGATCTTCTGGGCCATGGCCGCCGCATGGTTCGTCTTCCGTCCCATCGAACTGATGATCCTTTTCCCGGGACCGGTGTTTCTCGCGAGCGCCTTCTGTCTGTTCCTCGGCAATTTCACGTTCGTGTACGTCGGCGCCCTGGGCTGCTATCGGCGCCGGTATTACGATTTGGTCAAATACGCTTTCGCCGCGCCGCTGTACTGGGTGCTGATGAGCTACAGCGCCTGGCGGGCGTTCGGCCAGTTCTTCTCGAACCCCTTCCATTGGGAGAAAACGCGCCATGGGCTTTTCCGAGCTCCGCCTGACTAGCCGCGCCGGCGGGGCCGCCGCCGCGGCTCTCGCCGCGCTGTTCTTCGCGGCGGGGATCGCGCGCATGGACCGCCTCGCGCCCGACAGCGCCGTCTACGAGGCGATCGCCCGCGAACTCGGGCGGAACACGACTCTCGGTCGCCAGGCCCTGATCGCCTCTGCCTTCTGGCCGCCCCTGCCCGCGCTGCTGCGCCTGCCCTTCGCCGCGCTCTCCGTCGGCGCGGAGGGCTGGCCGATTCCCTCCCTGGCGCTTTCCGCGGCGGCTGGCGCGCTCGCGCTGGCGCTGCTCTGGCGCGCCCTGGGCCGCTGGGGGGTCGGGCGCGCGCGCGGTCGTCGTCGCGGCGGTCGCCGCGCATCCGTTCTTTCTCGAACAGGTCCTCGGCGGAGGGCCGGGCGCGCTCGCGCTCGTCCCCGCGCTGCTCGCCGCCGCCGGTCTCGCCGACTGGGTCGCCGCGCGTTCGTTGCGCGCGCTCGTCGCCCTCGCCCTGGGCGCCGCTCTGTGCGTGGGCCTCAGCCTCGAACTGGCGTTGTGGATCGCCGCGCTCTACGCGCTACTGCTGCTCGACCTTGCGCTCGGCCCCTTCGCGAAGGGCCAGCGCGCCGCAATCCTCTGGCTCGCCCTGCCGCCGAGCGCCGGCGTCATCGGCGGCTGGTTTTTGATGAACTGGCTGATCATGGGCGATCCGCGGTATTTTCTGCGCGGCCTGCTGAACGCGCGCGCCCTGCTTGCCGGCCCGGCCGCGACGCCGTTCCCCTTCTCGCCGCTCGACCTCGCGGCGGCGGCGGTCGCGCTCGCGGCGGTCGCGGTTTCCGCGGCGCGGGGTTCGCGCTCCGGCGTCCTCCTCGGCCTGCTGGCCGCGGCCCCCGGCGGCATCGCCTTCGCGTTAAGCGCGCGCGGGCTGCTGTGGTCGGCGGCCCCGCTGCTCTTCATCGCCGGCCCGCTCGCGCTGCTGGCGGCGGCGCATACGGCGGGCCGGGCGGCGCGGCGGCCCGCGGCGGCCCGCTTCCTCGCGGCCGCGGCGGCCGTCGCGCTCGCGCTCGGCGCATACGCCCGATGGCCCGAGCGCTCGCCGGCCGCCGCCGACCGCTCCGGCTACGGCGCGATCGCCGACCAGCGCGGACGCTGGCTCCCGCGCATCGAGGCGCGCGTCCGCGCCCGCTCTCCCCATAGCCGCGTCTTCGTCGCCGGCTACGACGGCCTCGCCCTGCTCGGCCCGCGTCCGCCGGAGATTTTCGTGCCGACCCTCGATTTCGATTTCGGCGCGGCGGAGCGCGATTACGCCGGCAACCGCCTCTACCTCCTCGTTCGCCGACCCGAACGCCGCGGCGCGATGGACTCGATCCACTGGAAATATCCCCGCATTTACGAATGGGGCAGCCGCTATACACTCTACGACAGCGACTGGGGCGACTGGCGGCTCTTCGAAATTGTCCAGCCCCGTCCGGGAGAAACGCCGTGAGATTGCATCCGATCGTGGCCCTCTTGCTGATCGCCGCCGCGGGCGCGGCGGGCCGGTACGCGCGGCGCGCCGGCGACACCCGCGCGCGCGAAGCGCTCGTCCGCGCGCGCGACGACGC
>CALGXT010000045.1 GCA_937935255.1 uncultured bacterium
TTGAACATAGCGGGAATTGCTCAAAAGCTCCGCCGCGGCTTCCCGAAAATCGGCATCGTCGGCCGCCGTAAAATGCGGCCACGGCGTGTTTCCCGAAGGGCAACCCCCGTTGAAGAGCGCCGCGTAGATCGGGCCCAGTTGGGGCGCTCCGTCCGACACAAATCCCCGCAGTTCGCGAACCACACGGGCGTATCCGCCGGCGCCGGCATTGACCTTGCCCGTCGGCCCGCAAAAGACTGAAAGCCGCATACGCCCGCGGCTCGACCTATAGAAAGCCATCCGAGCGTGAACCGCCGCGCGTTTCCCTTCGATGTTCACCGACGGAAAACTCACGGCCGTTCGCCATGCGCGGGGCGCATCGAGATCCGCCCACGCCAGCGCGCCCTCGTACTCCGTCAGATAGTGGACGAGCAGTCGGCCTTGAAAAAAGGCGAGCCTCGGATGGCGGCGATAACCGGAATTCCGTCCGTCGGAAGCCCCTTCGCCATACCCCGCCCGCGCCACCTGAAACCGATGAACGCCGGTGGCGGGCCGCAACCCGCCGTCATGAAAGGCGCCGTCCGACGGCGCATCGCCGATATATCGAACTTCGGCCGGTACTGCCGCAGGCATGTCCATGTCACTTTCCCTGTGCGCCCTCTCGAGCGCCCACGACCAGTTCCGCCCACACCACGCGGCCGGGCGCGCGCGGCGGAGGCAGCAGTTCGACGATGTTGACGTCGTCGTTCGCGATCTCGCGCGGGACGCCGAACGCCAGAACGGTCGTCGCCGCGCGCGGGCGAAGCAGGCCGCCCGGCTCGAGGTCGGCGGCCAGCGGCCGGCCGTTGAGCCATACGCGCAGCTCCGACGCCGCGAGTGGCGTGTCGAACCCCAATTCCAACCGCAACGGTTGCCGCGCGGGGCCGCCGCCGAGACAAATGCGCAGCGCGATGATCCGCCCGTGCCGGTTGAAGCTCCAGTGGCCGTCCGGCTTCGTCAGCGGCGCCGGCAGCGGAGCGCCGTCAGCGGCGCCGGGACCGACGATCTGCGCGTAACCCGCGGGGTGGCGGCGATGCATCTCGCGCAGGGCCGCGCGATCCGCCAGCCGTCCGAACAGGATTTCAAGCAGCCCCGGGTTCTCGCGCGCGATACGGTCGTCCGGCGCCATTCGGTAACATTCATTGAAGAGATAGATACCATCCGCGCCGCGCTCGAAGGCGGACGACGCGGAGCCGAACAGAAACGCGTAATCGAGCAAAAGATCGCTCGCGCCGATATCCGGATAAGGACGGAACGCCGATTCGCTCTGGCAGAGCAGGCGCGCCGAGGGCCCGAAAATCGCCCGCCAAAGCTCGACCGGCCATTCATACTCGGCTTGCTGGAAAAAGGGGGCCAGCGCGATTTGATCCGCCAAACCTTCGCGGGCCCAGGCAAGAATATCGTAACCCCATTGCAGGCATACCGCGGGGTCCGACGGCAGTCGCACGCCGAGTTGGACGGGCCGGCCGCGCCGGGCGCCGGCCGCCGCCGTCAGACGCCGCGCCTCGCGCATAAAACCCGTCAGCGCCGACCGGCCCGCCTGTTCGCCGCCGGGGCGAAAGTGGCGGACCCAACGGACCCAGTCGAGCTCCAGCCCGTCGAAATCGTAGCGTTCGCACAACTCGCGGACGAGCGCGAGATGATGGGCGACGACCTCCGATTGGCCGTAATCGAACGCGCCCTCGAACCAGTCGCCGTCGCGTGCTCCCGCGCGGCGCAGATCGGGCCGCGTCTTCCACAAGGTGGAGTGCCAGAAGGCGTCCGGGGCATCGTTGTGGTGGCAATCGTTCATACGCATGGAGAGCCACCCGGCGATGCCGCGGCGGCGGCACTGATCCAGCCAGACGGCCGGATGATCCACTCCGCGCGCGCGGAGGAGCCAGAGATTATGTACCCAGTGGCGGCCGCGGCGGTCGGGCGTCATCGCGCGCGCTTCCGGCGGCAGCCAGGCCAGACACGGCTGATCGTCCGGGCCGTCGGGCTGGTAATCGGCGTAGAGGGGTTCCCATGCTCGGCTATCGAAGAGGGCGCGCTGGACGTTGACACACAGCAGCAGGCCGGCCGCCCCGCCATAATCGGCGTACCGGTCCACCAGCGCGCGAACGCCGGACTCGGTCATTTCGTCCGAAGGATGCCCGTCGTAAAAATGGGCGTTGTCTTCGTTGATCCAGAGACGGCGGACGGCGGTGTTCATTTTTTTCGAATGGCGGTTGACGGCGGCGGCCAATCCTCTATTCTCAAAGATACGTTTACTAATACGTCATGGGAGGCGAGTCATGCAAGCGAAGAAAATACGGGGGCTGAAGAGGATGCTGGTCGGAGGGGCCTTGTGGTCGGCGGCGTTCTTCTCGGCGCCGGCGAAAGCGGAAACGCGCGCGCTGCCGCCCGATGCCGGCGTGGTCAACGTCAAGGACTATGGCGCGGTGGGCGACGGCGTGGCGGACGACACCGAAGCCCTGCGCGCCGCCGTGCGTTTCGCGTTGAATCGCGAAACGCGCTACGCGACGCCGCCGTTCGTCTATCTGCCGGCGGGAACGTACCTTGTGACCGGGACGATCGAGGGCAAGGTCGCGCCGCACGGCTGGTCCGGCGGCTGGCGCGCGGGCCTCATCCTGTGGGGCGAATCGCGCGAGAAGACCGTCATCAGGCTGCAGGATCGCCGGCCCGATTTCGGAGACCCCGAAAAGCCGCGGCCCGTTCTCATCACCGGCTCGGAATCCGACAAGACCACCAAGCCGGACGACCCGCCGCTGAGCGGCGGCGGCAATCGCGCCTTCCGCCACGGCGTATACAACCTCACGATTGACGTCGGCGCCGGCAATCCGGGCGCGGTGGGGTTGGATTACCTCGCCCACAATCGCGGTTCGGTCGAGTCGGTGACGATTCGTTCCTCCGATCCCGAGCGCGTCGGCCACACCGGACTGCTCATGACGCGCAACTGGCCGGGACCATGTTTAATCAAGGACGTGCGAATCGAGGGGTTCGATGCCGGTATTCGCGTGGCGCATTTCGAGTACGGAAATGTCTTCGAGGATATCGCGCTCGTGGGGCAGCGCGTCGTCGGACTGCATAATCGCCAGAACATGCTGGCGATTCGCCGCCTGACCAGCGAAAACGCGGTTCCCGCGATACACGCCGCGGACGCGAACGGCTTGGCGGTCGTGGTGGAGGCAACGCTCGCGGGGGGCGCGCCGGATCAGCCCGCGGCGCGAGGGCCGGGGGCGTTCTACCTCCGGGATGTGCGCGTGGAAGGTTATGGCAAGGCGGTGGACGCGGCGGGACGAAAGGAGGCGTCGGATCTTCCGACCGTCAGCGGCGCCGCGCAGATCGCCTTGTACACGAGTTCACGTTATGCGATGGGCGCGCCGGAGGCCGATGCGCTGCGCTTGCCGATCGTCGAGACCCCGAGGTTCTGGTCGGACCGTCCGGACGACTGGGTCAAACCGCAGCAGTTCCTCGCGGGGGCGGAGCCGCCGGAGAGCGACTGGACTGATGCGTTGCAGGCCGCGCTCGATAGCGGGAAGCCCATCGTCTATCTGCCGAACGGCAGCTATCGCATTACGCGCGCGTTGAGCGTGCCTGCGACGGTGCGGCTGATCGTCGGCTTTCAATCCGCCGTCACGCCGGGCAAGGACAACAAGGACAAGGTGGACCCGCTGTTGCGATTCGTCGGGGCGGGCGCCGCGACGACGGTGGAGCATGTCTGGATATCGGGCCATGTCGAACAGGCCTCCTCGCGGCCGGTGGCGTTTCGCCATTGCGACATCACGGGGCGCTATCGCAACACGGCCGAAGGAAGCGGCGACGTGTTTTTCGACGACACGATCGGCCCCAAACCGATGATCATTGCGCATCCGCAGCGAGTCTTCGGGCGTCAGGTCAACATCGAATTCGGCGGGGCGCCCTTGATCGAGAATCACGGCGGCGATCTGTGGCTGCTCGGCTACAAGACCGAAGGGGAGATGATTTGCATTCGGCAGACCTCGGGCCGAACCGAGCTGCTGGGGGGTCTTTTTTACCCCCTCAGGAAGGTTTCTCCGGAAACGCCCGCCGTCCGCCTGGAAAGCGGCGTCGCGGCGCTGTCGTTCGCGATGTCCGGCCCGCGCTATCCGATTCCGGTGCGCGCGGCGGCGCGCGGCGGGGAGCAGTTCGCAAACGCCGCCGATGTCGGCGGGCGCTCGGCGCCGCTGGTGTACGTGCGCGCCGGGCCGGAGGTTGAACCGCGCGCGGACCGTCTGGATTCGGACGTGATCGAGGATGAGGGGATTCCCTACTGGAAAGGCAAAACCGACGGCGAAACGCCGGCGGAATTTCGGGATTCCAAGGGCCATCGCTGGGCGGTAATGGCGCTGGGCAATTCCAACGACCTTGCACATCCGGACCGCTGGCGGCCGCTGCGGTGGAACGCGGCGGCCGGCCGCTGGCAGGGCGAACAGACGACCGACCAGGCGCCGAGCTACTCCCGCGACCGCGTGCTTCGCGGGCGCGGCGGCGAGGGTCGGCTGGTCGGGCTTCTGTTCCAGCCGGCGGAACCGGGGCGTTACGCGCTGCAGGGCCGCGCGCAGGCGGACACGTGGCTGCCCGACGGGCCGGCTGAAATCGTTGTTTTGCTCGTCGGGTCGGGCGGCGACGTGAAGACGCTGTTGCGGCGGGAGATCGCGGATCGCGCCTTCATCGAGTGGGCCGAGCAGGAGGCCCTGCGCGCTATTGAGATGCCCGCAGGCGCGCGGCTTCTCATCACCTTCGCTCCGACGAAAGCGCAAACCGGTTCGCTGATGCTTTCGGCGGACCCGAGGAATCCAACCCGGATCGAAAAAGCCCCTTAGCAAACGCGCCCGGCGGCGTCGGACACCGGCGGAGGGGTCGCATCTAAATATGGGATTCCGCTGAAAAACCCATTCGCAATGCGAGCTGCAATGATTTTCAGGGGATCAAAACACAAGGAACGATTTGGGATCGGGCCGCACAGGGCATTCTGGCGAACATAACGAATTTGGAGTTATGCGACATTGGGGTTTTTCAACGGAATCATATATTTAGATGCGACCCCATATGCCGTGTTATATGCCGTGCGCATTTTCCACATCGCAATCGGCTCGACGGGAGCTCGTCCCGCTTGCCGATCGGAGCGACCGCCGCTAAAATCCCCGCCATGGCCGGGGATGCGTCCACGGTGGTTATCGCGCCCGCGCGCCGGTTCCGGCGGCTCGGCGCCCTGTTGTACGCGCTCGCGGGACTGATCGGGACCGGTTTGCTGGCGGGCCGCTGGCTCCAGGATCGCCGCTATCACCGATATGACGACCTGCTCGCCCAGGCCGCCGCGGAGCGGGGACTGGATACTCGGATGTTGTGGCGCATGGTGCGCCGCGAAAGCCGCTTCAATCCGTCCGCGGTCGGCGCCGCCGGCGAGATCGGCCTGATGCAAGTGACCGAGGCGGCCGCACGCGACTGGGCCCGCGCCGTAAACCTGCCCGCGCCGACCCGCGAAGAGCTCCACGATCCGGAGCTCAACCTGCGAATCGGAACCTGGTATCTCGCCCGCGCGATTCGCTTTTGGGGCGAACGGGACGAACCGGCCGTGTTCGCGCTCGCGGAATACAACGCCGGACGCGTCAACGCCGCGCGCTGGGCGCGCGAGGCGGAGACGGCGGACGCGTTTCTCGACGCGATCACCTACCCGTCCACCCGCCGCTATATCCGCGAAGTTTTGGAGCGGCGTTGAGGTCCGGCCCGCTCCGAGCGCTCAGCCGAGCGCCGCCAGCGCGGCGGCGTAGTCCGGCTCCTGAGCAATCTCCGGAACCTGCTGCGCGTGGCGCACGCGATTCGAAGCGTCCACCACCAACACCGCCCGGCTCAAAAGACCGGCCAGCGGTCCATCCACGATTCGCACGCCGAAATCGTTCCCGAATTCCGGAGAACGCATCGTGGAAAGATTGACGACGTTTGTCAGCCCTTCCGAGTCGCAGAACCGTTTTTGCGCGAACGGCAGGTCGGCGGAGATGTTGATGATGACGACATCGGGCCGCTTCGCCGCCTCGGCGTTGAAGCGCCGGGCCGAAGCCTGGCAGACGCCGGTGTCGAGACTGGGCACGATGTTCAGAATCTTCGTTTTGCCCGCGAAATCCTTCAATGTTTTGTCCGACAAATCCGCGGCGGTCAGCCGAAAGTCCGGGCAGAGCGAGCCGACGGGCGGCAGCGACCCGAACGTGTGAATGGGGTTTCCTTTGAATGTGATGACGGCCATGGCGATGGGCTCCTTTGTTGGCGATGTCGCACGCCCAATATAACCGCGAAAACAGTTTTCTCAATTCGGTATCTGCGGGGCCCGGCAAAACGAATCAGCGAATCCGGCGAGCGCCGGCCGCCGGATGAATCTTCATCACCGGCGTGGCGTGGCCGATCGCGGCTCCGGCCTCCGCCTCGACAGCGCGGGCGATTTCGTCCGCGCGCCGCTCTTCGACCAGCGCGATGACACTGCCGCCGAATCCGCCGCCGGAGAGCCGCGCGCCGAGCGCGCCGGGCCGCCGGCGGAACGCCTCGACGACGATATCCAATTCGCGGCAGGAGTTTTCGAAGTTGCGCGCGGAGCTTTCGTGCGACTCATACAGCAGCGCGCCGAAACCGGCGGCGTCGCCCGCCGCCAGTCGGCGAACGCCCTCCAGCACGCGCTCATTTTCGCCGATCGGGTGCGCCGCGCGCCGAGCCGCTTCGGGATCCAGACCTTCCTTCGCGATGGCCCATTCCGCCGAGGTCACATCGCGCAAGGCGCGCACGGGGTGCGGCAAGCGGGCGGCGAAATGAGCGGCCGCGCGCTCGCAGGCCGCCCGCCGCTGATTATACGCGGAATCCACGAGCCGGTGTTTGACCCCGGTGTTGCAGAGCAGAAAGGCCGCGCCGGGCGGCAAGGCGATCCGCCGAACGTCCAGCGAACGGAAATCGGTGAATACCAGCGCATGTTCCTCGCCGAACAGGCTGCTGATCTGGTCGAGCAAGCCGCACTTCACGCCGGCGAACTCATGTTCCGCGCGCTGGGCGATCCGCGCGACCTCGAGGGGCGGGACGGAAAGACCGTGCAGTTCGGCCAGGGCCAGCGTGGCGGCGACCGTCAGCGCCGCGGAGCTGGAAAGGCCCGCGCCGATCGGCAGATCGCCCGCGAACGCCGCATCAAACCCCCGGGGCGGCGCGGCGTATTGCCGCAGCAGGAAGTGTAGCGCGCCCAACGGGTAATTGGCCCAACTGTTTTCCGGTGTCGGCGCGGGCCGAGCGGCGTCGAACTCCGCTTCGCGCCGCAAGTCCACTGACAGAAGCCGTCCGCGCGCGCCCTCCGCGGGCCGCAGCGCGAAAACCACGCCCTCGGAAATCGCGGCGGAAAGCACAAAGCCCTCGTTGTAATCGGTGTGGTTGCCCAAAACCTCCACGCGCCCGGGCGCGAACCAGAGGGCGGCGGGCGGGCCGCCGAAGCGTTCGGCGAAGCGACTGTGGACTCGTTCGATCAAAGCGGGAGCGGTCATAGCGTTTTTTCCGCTGGCGCGCGGGATGATTTGAGATAAGCTATAGGCTGTTCGACAGCTTTGCCCGTACTCGGCGCGGTAGCCAAGTGGTAAGGCACGGGTCTGCAAAACCTGTATTCACCGGTTCGATTCCGGTCCGCGCCTCCAACCGTTTTTTTTGGCGCCGCCGGGCGCCCGGACTTCGCCCCTTCACGGCGTGGCAAGCGAAACGTAGGGAACCACGCGGTCCGACAGCCCGCAGTGCTTGAGGCTGTGGTTCATGTGATCGCGCTCGTCGAGCGCGATGCGCCGAAACACATCGGCCCAGGTTTCGAACGGACCCTGCGGGTGCATCTGCACGATCTCGCTATCCACCTTCTGTTTTTCCAGTTCCGGATGATCCTTCACGAACTTCATATAGACATGCTCGGCATGATCCTCGAACTCGGCGTTCATATAGAACGCGCGGCGGATGTCGAATCGCGCCATCCAACGGCTGAACCATGCGTATTTGAAGCAGGCGACGTGCGGCGCGACATTCTCCCAAAGCCAGCCCTCGCGGACGCCCTCCAGCCGCATGCGCTCCTCGATCACGAGCAAATGCCAAAACTCGTTATCCTGCGCTTCGCGGCCCCAATGCAGGATTTCCATCGCGCGCTGCACGTCGGCGTAGCGATGGTACTGCGTCGAAAGCTTCGCGTATTGACGGGTTTCCCACGCCTGGTAGGGAATCCGCGCGAGAATCTCGAGCAGACGCACTTTCGGCAGGGTGGTGCCTTTGCCGTAGGCCAGGTCCATCGCCTTGAACAGCGCGCGCGCCATGCCGGTGTACTTCATGTGGGGGCGCGCCAGCGTGGTCTCTTGTTCCTTGCGGAAGTCCGGTCTCCGAGTCTCGCTCATCGTTATTTCTCCCCGCAGCCACCGCCGCGAACGGCGATAGCTACCACAACCAGGGGCGGATTTCAAGTCCCCCGCGCGCGCCACCCGCAATTCTCATTTTGGCGGAGGCGTCCCTGGGAGCGCGGACGTCTCGTCCGCTTTTCGGCCCGAAAACGCCTCGTTTGGCGGGCGAGACGCCCGCGCTCCCAGCACATAGTCCCCTCAGCGACCCCAAAATGAGAATTGTTGGCGCGCCACCCGCAGCTCCGAACGCCGCCGCGGCAGAGCGGGGGCAGAGCGTTGCGGAAGGCGGATAAGAATGGCGAGGGCGCCGCGCGAGAAGCCGGTCCAGTTCATCTTTTGATCGGTAGAGTAAAGAGGGAGCCATGGGGTAAGTGCGGGAAAATTCTCCGTCCCTGTCCCTAAATCTGTTATCCTGACCCGCAACTTCTTATTCTCTGTCCCTTTGGCAAACTCCGGCGCTCGCTGTAGCTCCGGCGCTCTGCCGCCGGAGCTTTGTTCCCAGATTTTCCGCTGGAGCAGCCGCCTCCGACAAGGCTTCGGTAATCGCTGTAGCTCCGGCGCTC